>WRJU01000146.1 GCA_009778425.1 Pseudomonadota bacterium | reverse complement strand
GATTGCCAGCACGCAGGAAGCGGTCGATGAGCGCAAGAACAGCCTCACCACCGGCACGCTCACGGCCAGCGACATCAAGAACAGCGCCGACTACGAAGCGGGCAGCCTGGGCCTGGGCTTCGGCTACACGAGCGAGAACTTCAGCCTGGCCAAGGCCGACGGCAGCCCGGCGAAAGCGGGCGTCAGCGGGGTGGGGACCAGCCAGCAGGGCGAGGTGTCCACAGGCGGGCAAGTGCCGGGCAGCGAGCTGCCGTCCTATAACGGGTGGAGCGCCACGGCCCCGGTGGCGCTGGGGGCCTCGGGCAGCGACGACAGCGTGACGAAAAGCGGCATCAGCGGCGGGGCCGTCGAGATCAGGGACAGCGAGAAGCAACAGGGCACGGGCAAAGACGCGGGGCAAGTGCTGGCGGGGTTGGACCGCAGTGTTTCGAGCGACCAAGACAGCAGCAACGCGTTGAAGCCGATCTTCAATGAGCGTGAAATCCAGGCGGGCTTCGAGATTGTTGGGGCGCTGCAGCGGGAGGTGGGCACGTTCCTGAACAACCGTGCGAAGGAAGTCGACAAGAAGAACGCGCAGGCCAAAGAAGCGGACGCAAAGGCCGCGGACATGGGCAATGGCCTGACGGACGAAGAGCGGCTGGCCTTGCGCGATCAGGCCGCCGCGCTGCGGGCCGAAGCGCAGGGCATCGACGCAGACTGGGGCGCGGGCGGCACCTACCGGCAGGCCGCGATGGCGCTGATGGCCGGGGCGGGCGGCAACGTCATGGGCAGCACGGCGCAGTTCGCGCAAAACGCGCTTATCAACTACGTGCAGCAGCAAGGGGCCGGCTACATCGGCAAGCTGGTCGCGGAAGGCAGCCTGATCGAAGGCAGCCCCGCGCATGCGGCGCTGCACGCGATCGTCGGCTGCGCGGGCTCGGCGGCCAGCGGCCAGGGATGCGGATCAGGGGCGCTGGGTGCGGCGGCCAGCAGCCTGCTGACGGGGCTGTTCAGCGAGACCCGCCCGGATGAGACGGCGGCAGAGCGCGAAGCCAAGCGCAACCTCATCATCAGCCTGGTGGGCGGCATGGCCGCGCTGGGCGGGATCGACGCTGCCACGGCGACCACTAGTGCGACAGCGGCCGTTGACAACAACTGGCTTGCGACGCAGCAGGTCGTGCAGTACAAAAAGGAGATGGCCGAAGCTGAGACACTGCTGGAAAAACTTGCGGTGGAAGCCAAGTGGCTCGGTGTCTCGCGCGTTCAGGACGGGCTCACCGGCACCGGCTTCCTTGCGGGGCTGGTCGCAGGCTTAGGGGGGGACGTCATTGGGGTCGCGCAGTTTCTGGCGAGCCCGGTGGAAAGCCTGAACGCATTGAAGAGTATCATCGCCGAAGAAGAAGTCCGCGCGCAGCTTGGCGAATCTTTGTCCAGGGAGCTGGAGGCCAAGATCGACAACATGAGTTGGGCGCTTGAGCATGGTGGGGCCGAAAACGCCTTTATGTTGGGCCTGGAGGCGGGCGAGATCGTGTGGCATGTTGGCAGTGCTGTCTTGGTAGTCAAGGGGGCCATAACGGCCAGCGCGAAGCTGGCGGATGCGGGCATCAAGGTCGGGGCCAAGGGGCTTGATGCGATTGCGGCCAAGGCGGAGGTGGCAGCGGCTGAGGGCACAGCGGCGATTCGTGCTAATGTGCTCAACAACATTGCTGAGAGTCAGGCGGCGCGAACGTCTTCGAACTTCGGAACATTTGTTTCTAACGAAGGAAAGGTTCAAGAGGCTGCTAACGTTTGGCCGCCCAATCGTGGTCGTTTCGGCCCGGTAGAAACGACGGAGTTGCAACCAGGTTCGTTAGTTGATCGCTATGGATCAACAAGGGGTACGTTCGTAGCGCCAGAAGGCACACCGTTCGCTAACCGAGCCCTTCCTTCCTACTACGAAAGCTCGGTTCCTTATTTCCAATATGAAGTTGTGGAACTTATTCCAGATGTGCTTCAGAGTCGTGTGCTGCCTTGGTTCGGACAGCGCGGTATGGGCACTCAATTTGAGTTACCAAAGCCTGTGCAGTGGTATCTTGATAACGGTTCTTTGAAGGTGAAATGAGAGATGAAAAAAGAAGAATTGGAAGCTGTCCTAGAGACAAAGAAGGTTCCAAAACAGATGTACTCGCTTGAAGGGTTAAGGGACGGCGAGTGCTACTGCGTTGTGAAAGATGGCGATTCTTGGAAGGTTGCTTACATGGAGCGCGGGCGAACGTCTAATGTTGCCACTGGACTGACAGAGGGCGAAGCCTATGACACAATTTATAATGAGTTTCGCGAAATGTATGGCTGGCCATAAAAAAGCAAGTGTAGCCTGGGTAAGCGAAGCGTTATCCGGGGAACCAAATTCCACAGTCAGGCCGAGAGAATTCACCGCAGCTATGGATCTCGATTTTGTCCGAGTGCACGGGCCGACCAATCAATCTGGTGTTTGGATGGTTCGCGCAGAAGAGATTGAAGGGATGTCGGCCACGCAAATTCAAAGCTATCTTGGATTGAAGTATGCGCCGACAGAAATTTCTCCGGTGACAGTATCGCAAGGCGCGGGTATGAGAGTTGGCAGGGTTGGTCCTCAACCTCAATGGGGAGCACCTAATCCTCTTGGAGTACAATACGAGTTGTTTGACATTATAGATACCGTCTTGCTTGTGAACGTGGGTTTGGTTTGGAACAAGATGTCTGATGCTGAATGTTGGGCAGCAAATTCAGAGTCGTGTGCTGCCTTGGTTCGGACAGCCTGCCGTTCGGGAGGGCGAAAAATTTTCCAGTGCAAAAATAAAATTTTGCACTGGAAACTTGAGCGTTTTGCACTGCAAGGCTGAGGACTTTGCAGTGCAAAAATTTTCTGTGCGGGCACGGAGCAAAAAACGTTTCAGACGACCTGGAACTTGATGCCCCCGATCGCCTTTTTAATTTCCGTGCTGGCGATGAAACTGACCCTCACGTTCTTGACCATGTTCGCGTTGATTTCTGCGGAGGTGGGTGCTGACTGACTGGTGACAATGGCGCGGAATATGCCCAAGTCGCCAAGCTTCACCGAGTCGCCCCTGCTGACATGCTCGGGGATGAGTTCCACGAGGTTGACGAGCACGCCCATGATGTCCGATTTGCTTGTGGTCGACCGCTTTTCGATCTCCTGGGCGATTTCGTTGATGCCGATCGTCCGCCCCGGAGCCTTTGTGAGATACCACCGCTTGTCATCGCGGTTCATCGGGTTGGGGCGTTCGATTTTTTTCAGTTGCATTGCCATGTGTTTCCCTCCTTACGGTGTTTGCCATCGTTTGGATGGCGTGGTTGATAGAGCCATGCGTACTTGCTGTCAGCAAAGTCCCGCCTCTGCCGCTTTCAGAAAACGATAAGATCGTATTCGGGGAAGGCCATACCTTCCTCGGGTCAAACGGCCCCGGAAAAGGCAGCCCGTTCTCGTCGTTGACGACCCTCACCCAATGCCCTGCGTCATCATGATTTATTTACTATATGAATAATAGTTTTTTCGGTTGTGTGACACATAGCAAGGCCTTGCCATGTCATCACTTCGTTGACCGGTACGTTAGGTTTCTGGTGCGGTAGGCATAAACGCCTACCGCCATTTTCTGCTGGCTTAGAACTTGAAGCCGATCCCAAGAGAGTACACCCACGGGTTGACGTCCATGTCGACTTTCATCTTCTCATCCCCCCCTCCCCAGTTCTCTTTCCAACTGGCTTTGGCAGATATGCTCATCTTCTGGACTGAAGCATTCACGATCAGACGCTCGTTTATCTTGTAGTCCATGCCGACCTGGGCCACCAAGCCAACGGAATTCTTTACCTTGAGGCTATTGGCACCGTAATCCCTCTTTGCTTCGTCGCTGAGTTTCTCGTTGTAGAACATGGTGTAATTCACGCCCAGGCCAACGTAAGGCTGGAAGCTGGATTTCGGATCGAGGAAGAAGTATTGGGCGCTGATCGTGGGTGATAAGCGCGAGGCTTTGGCGTTGCTGTAATTGATACCGTCATATTTAGACTTGAATTTGTGAGTAAACGGGGTCGTGGCCGCCACTTCGAGACCAAAGTGGGGCATGACCATGTAGGTCGCACCCAAGCCAAACTGGGTCTTGTCGCCCCCATCAGCACTCACGCCACTTCCCGGTTGGCTAACGCCGTTGACTTTGATCTTCGAGCTGCTTGTATCCGGATCGGCATAGGTCACCCCGACACGCAGGACGATGTCACCGGCTTCGTGTGCAACGGCAACACCAGACAGGGACAGAGCGGCAATGGCCGCTGCGAGAACTTGTTGACGCATTTAGAACTCCTCCTTTAGTGAAAAAACAGTCAAAACGTATTGCAGACAGATAAAAATCTGACCATAGTATTTTCCGATATACAGACAACTCCTGTCCAGTATGTGTCACCTCTATTTGTCATGAAGCCGGAAACGCGCGACATATTCCTCTTCCCTTGGACGTTGTTCAACCTTGATTTTTTTCGGACTGAATACTTGGGTACATTCCGCACCATTGTCACCAGTCGGTCAGCGCTCACCTCCGCAGAAATCAACGCGAACATGGTCAAGAACGTGAGGGTCAGTTTCATCGCCAGCACGGAAATTAAAAAGGCGATAGGGGTGTTTCTGCTCGTAGAAGCCGTCGCCCAAGCGCTTCTCCAACCCATCCAGGTCGAGAACAACAGGGAGACCCAACAGTCGGGTCACCAGGGGCCATTTCGATTGGGTTTACAGATGACCGAAGACCGGAATGCCTGCGAGGGTTGCCGCTTTTGCCAGACTGGCATCAAGCGTTGCCAACGGATGGCCCGCGCGCAAGGCAAGTTCCAGATAAGCTGCATCGTATACAGACAACTTGTAGCGGCGAGCAAGGTTTAGAGTGTCGCCGAACGCACGCCCGACCGCAGCCGGAGCGGTCACGATGTTAAGTTGCCCCAAAAGAACAATGAAGCGTTGCGAATCAGCTTCGGTCACAATGTTTTTGGCTTCGAGCTTGGCGATGACGTTACCAACTTCCAGCGGCCAAAGCGATGGCACCAAGGCTTGCGATTCCTTTAACGTCTTCAAGGCCGCACTTGCATACTCCACACCCGCTGGATTGGTGTCTGGCGCCAGCCAAAGTAGCGCCACGGAGGCATCCAGAACAAGACTCACGCTCTCCCCTCGTCGATCAGGGCTTTGATATTGATACCGCTCACTGGCTTGCGAGTTTGCATGAAAGCCAGCATTTCATCGACGGCCACTACAGCATTCGAGCGTTTGCCCTCTTCCGTTGGCACCAGATCAGCCACGGCCTCACCTCGCAAGGTAATGGTGTAGCGGTTACCAGCGAGGATGCCGCGCAGCAATTCCGGCAACCTCGTTTTGGCTTCGTACGATCCAACTTCAATCTTCATGGTGTTCTCCCGCAGAGTTTATAGACCAGTTATATAGACTGGTCGCAACCTGGTCAAGTGGATGTCGCTGTTCACGCTGACCGAAAACTGAACATGTGGGGGTACGGACAGGATGGGGGTTGAAAGCAAAAAAGCCACCTTGCGGCGGCTCTTTTTTCTTCTAAATCAACAGGTTAGAAGAATCATTCTGGCGGAGTGGACGGGGCTCGAACCCGCGACCCCCGGCGTGACAGGCCGGTATTCTAACCAACTGAACTACCACTCCGCGCTGAGTGCCGTATTCTAACAGCACTCAAGAAACTTTGGCGTCCCCACGGGGATTCGAACCCCGGTTATCGCCGTGAAAGGGCGGTGTCCTAGGCCTCTAGACGATGGGGACGCGGGTACAACAATTTCTTCCTGGTGGAGGTAAGCGGGATCGAACCGCTGACCTCTTGCATGCCATGCAAGCGCTCTCCCAGCTGAGCTATACCCCCGACGAAAGAGGGCGCATTGTAGTGTGCGTTTCCGGGTCTGTAAAGTGCTTGAAACCTTAATTTTGGAACCGATGTCACGCTCTTGTCCATTACCGTTTTTCCTTCGCGGGCAGGTGGGCGCAAGCGTTGCCAGGTGCTGGTTTCGGTGCGGATTTCAGCGGCGGCAGACTCAGGCTCCCGGATATAATGGGCTACCAGAAGCTCCGCCCGGAAGTGCTGCCGTTATGCCGCTCAAGGAAATCCATATGCCCAGGTTCCCAGAGTGCTGGGAGTCTTGCGGCAGTTGCAAGCAGGGTACGGTGACTGTGCTTGAAGTCCTTGTCGCACCCGGCGACCGTATCGCGCCCGACGATACGATTCTCGTTCTGGAAACCGGCAAGGTCGCGCTCGACATCCCCTCGCCCTGGGCGGGAACCGTGCAGGAGGTGCAGGTCGCCGAAGGCGATTCAGTCAGCGAGGGGGCATTGCTGATGACGCTGCTTTGACTCCGTCACTTTGCCCGGCGCGCGGGCTTTTTGCGTGAGACGGGATGTGCGGCTTTGTGCGGCTTTGCCCTGGACGGTTTGCTTGCCTTGTGCGCTGCCGCAGGCGTCGCTTTCAAGGATGCAGTGTCGAAACCGCCGCCGTCATGGTTTGCCCGTAGT
>WRJU01000145.1 GCA_009778425.1 Pseudomonadota bacterium | reverse complement strand
GCGGAACTGATCGAAAAATTGAAGAGCGGCCGCCCTTTGCGGGTCAAGGCCGGGTTCGATCCGACCGCACCCGATCTGCATTTCGGGCATACTGTCCTGCTCAATAAACTGCGCCATTTTCAGGAACTCGGGCATCACGTCATGTTCCTCATCGGGGATTTCACCGGCATGATCGGCGACCCGAGCGGCAAGAATGCGACCCGTCCGCCTCTGTCGCGCGAACAGGTGCTCGCCAACGCCGAGACTTACCGCGAGCAGGTGTTCAAGATTCTCGACCCCGACAAAACGGAAATATGTTTCAACTCGGCCTGGATGAACGAAATGGACGCGGCGGGGATGATACGCTTGGCCGCGCAGCAGACCGTGGCGCGCATGCTTGAACGCGACGATTTCGCCAAGCGTTACGCAAATGAACAGCCGATTTCGATTCACGAATTCCTCTACCCGCTTTGCCAGGGCTACGACTCGGTGGTGATGAAAGCCGACATCGAACTGGGCGGAACCGATCAGCGTTTCAATCTCTTGATGGGGCGCGAACTGCAAAAGCATTACGGTCAGGCACCGCAATGCGTGCTGATGATGCCGCTGCTTGAAGGGCTGGACGGCGTCAATAAAATGTCCAAGTCGCTGGGCAACTACATCGGTATCGCGGAGCCGCCGAAAGAAATTTTCGGCAAGACCATGTCGGTTTCCGACAGCCTGATGTGGCGCTATTACGATTTGCTCTCATTCCGCGAAGCGGGCGAAATCGCGGCATTGAAAGCCGAGGTTGAGGCCGGGCGCAATCCGCGTGACATCAAGGTGATGTTGGCGCAGGAATTCGTGGCTCGTTTCCACGGGCAGGAAGCCGCCGACGATGCGCTTGCCGACTTTGAGGCGCGTTTCCGGAAAAACGAAATTCCCGACGACATTCCCGAAGTGCGGGTGGCCGTCGGCGATGGCATGCCGGTGTTCAAGGTCATCCAGGAAGCGGGCTTGACCGGGACGACCTCGGAAGCCTCGCGCATGATCGAACAGGGCGCAGTGAAGCTCGATGGCGAACGCGTCGAAGATCGCGCCCGGCTGCTCCTCGCGGGTAGCCGGGTTGTCCTGCAAGTGGGCAAACGGAAGTTTGCTGCCGTGGTGCTGGAGTGAACGCTGCTTTGGGCAACGACCGCCCCATCGGTGTTTTCGATTCAGGCGTGGGCGGCCTGACCGTCGTCCGCGCGCTGATGGAGCGTTTGCCGCTGGAGAGCATCGTCTATTTCGGTGACACCGCGCGCGTACCCTATGGCGTCAAATCGGTGGCGACGATCGAGCATTTCACCGCCCAGATCGTCGACTTCCTGCTGCGGCGAGAAGTCAAGATGCTGATTGTTGCCTGCAACACGATGGCTGCCGTGGCTTTGAAAACCATCACGGTGCGCGCCGGGGACATCCCCGTGCTCGATGTCATCGAAGCCGGCGCGCGCGCTGCCGTGGCCGTATCGGGCGGCGGGCGCGTCGGTGTCATCGGTACGCCGACCACGATCAACAGCAACGCCTATGCGCGGCGGATACACGCCCTCGACCCCGGTACGCGCGTCTATTCGCAAGCCTGCCCGCTCTTCGTGCCGCTCGTGGAAGAAGGCTGGCTCGATCATCCAGTCACGCGGCTCACGGCGCAGGAATATCTGCGCCCGGCGCTGGCCGAAGATGTCGGCAGCCTGGTGCTCGGATGTACGCATTACCCTTTGATCAAGCCGCTATTGCGCGAGGTGGCGGGAGAGAAAGTCAAACTCATTGATTCGGCGGAGACGACCGCCGAATTCGCCGCAGACAGGTTGCGGGAAGCGGGGCTGGCTGCGAGCGGGCTGGAACCGGCGGCCTATCGCACTTTCGTAACCGATGTGCCCTTGCGGTTTCAGACCATTGGGGAGCGGTTCCTGGGGCGCTCGCTGGGAGAGGTCGAGTTGGTGGAGTGGTGAGGACTTCGGGTGCTGCCGACGCATGAGCCTTGCTGCTAGACTTATTACTTTCCGCTTTTACGACAGGCGCTCCCATGTCCGGCAATACTTTCGGCACTCTGTTCTGTGTCACCTCTTTTGGTGAATCCCATGGCTCGGCCATCGGCTGCGTGGTTGATGGTTGTCCGCCGGGGCTGCCGCTTGCGGAGGCGGACATCCAGGCCGACCTCGACCGCCGCAAGCCCGGAACTTCGCGCCATGTTACCCAGCGCCGCGAGCCGGACGAGGTGGAAATACTTTCCGGGATTTTCGAGGGGGTGACGACAGGTGCGCCTATTGCCATGTTGATCCGCAACCAGGATCAACGCTCGAAGGATTACAGCGACATCGCCGAACTCTTCCGGCCGGGGCACGCCGATTATTCTCATTGGCAGAAGTACGGCGTGCGCGATTACCGTGGCGGCGGGCGCTCTTCGGCGCGCGAGACGGCGGTGCGGGTGGCGGCGGGAGCCATCGCGCGCAAATGGCTGGCCGAAAAATTCGGTATTGTGATTCGCGGTTATCTGGCTCAACTCGGTGAGATACCCATTCCTTTCGAGTCCTGGGATGTCGTTGCTGGCAGTCCTTTCTTTGCGCCCAATGTTTCCCTTCAGCCCAAACTCGAAGCAACCATGGACGATCTGCGCCGCGAAGGGGATTCGATCGGCGCGCGCATCAACGTGGTGGCCAGCGGCGTGCCGGTGGGCTGGGGCGAGCCGGTGTTCGACCGGCTGGATGCCGACATCGCTTATGCGATGATGGGCATCAACGCAGTGAAGGGGGTCGAGATCGGCGCGGGTTTCGCGTCGGTGAGGCAGCGCGGTTCGGAACATGGCGACGAGATTACGCGCGAGGGCTTTTTGTCGAACAATGCGGGCGGGGTGCTCGGCGGCGTGTCGTCGGGGCAGGATGTGGTGGTAAGCATGGCGGTGAAACCGGCTTCCAGCATCCGCCGCGAAAGGCGTTCGATCAACATCGCCGGTGAGGCGGTGACGGTGAGCACGCACGGGCGCCACGACCCTTGTGTGGGCATACGCGCCATTCCCGTGGCCGAGTCCATGCTGGCTTTGGTGCTGATCGACCACGCCTTGCGCCATCGCGCCCAGTGCGGCGATGTGAGCACGGACACGCCCAAGGTTGCGGCGTTGGCTCCGGAGGGAAATGCGCAATCGCCTTCTTCCCGGAAAAGGTGAGCGCGGCAGGCCAACGCATTGAAGGTATTCGCTGTGCCACGCTTGAAATGATGGTGGACTTTTAAGTCTTGTGCCTTTTGTTTTTTTCCGCAACAACTTAACCAAAGGAGTAGATGAATCATGAAACGAAGTGTCGGATTGCTGACCCTGGCCGTCCTGCTGGCCGCTCCTTCCCTGGCCATCGCCGACGGCATCGGCCTCTACATAGCCCCAAAACTGATTGACGGCTACGCCCGGATGCAAGATGTAAAAGATGTTAGTCCTTCTGGTTATGTATATAGCAAATGGAGCGACAATGACAGTGCCTTTGGCGCCGCCTTGACTCTGGGTTATGACTTTCATCAGAAATTCCAGATTCCCTTACGCGCGGATTTGGAATATGCCGCCTTCGGCAATGTTACCGGCAAAAAAACTTGGCGATTCCCCGGTGAAAAAGATTCCTACAAGCAAACGCTGAAGATACAGACCTTGTTTCTGAACGCCTACTACGACTTCCGCAACAGATCGGCCTTCACGCCCTACGCGGGGGGCGGTTTCGGTCTGGCCTCTATCAAGGCCAATGGCCGATACGACGAAGTGTATTTTGTTGGTAGCACCTATTCGGTTAAGTACGGCGCGAAAAGCACGACCAATTTCGCCTGGAATATCGGGGGGGGTGTGGCGTACAAGGTCAGCGAACAGTTCAGCCTGGATCTGGGCTACCGTTTTTCCGGACTGGGCAAGGCCAAAACGAAAGTGTCTGATGACGGTTTTGTTCTCAAAACCAGAGACGTCTACATGAGCCAATTCCTGTTGGGGGCACGCTTTACCTTCTGAGCAATAACCGCTGTCACATCACGCACGGCGCGGCGTCCGCCAACGGCGGGTCGCGCCGCGTTTCTTTTTGATGTCCGGCGCACGGGGCGGGTGCGCGCATGTACCGGTCATGCAGCGCTTTTCGGCTACCACTGCGGATAGCCGTGTGAAATAATTAGCAGCTTCTTTCTCCAAAAGGCCATTGGAACCTCTGATGAGTGCCTGTACGCTGTACGAAAAACTGTGGTCGGATCACGTCGTCCGCGAAGAGCCGGATGGTACGGCGCTGATTTACATCGACCGCCATCTGGTGCATGAAGTCACCAGCCCGCAAGCCTTTGAAGGATTGAAACTTGCGGGGCGCAAGCCTTGGCGCGTCTCTTCCATCGTGGCGAGTGCCGATCACAATACGCCGACCGACCATTGGGAAGAAGGCATCCTCGACCCTGTCTCCTGCCAGCAGGTGGAAACGCTCGACGCCAATATCCGTGAAACCGGCGCGCTGGCTTATTTCCCGTTCAAGGACTCGCGTCAGGGCATTGTGCATGTGATCGGCCCGGAGAACGGCGCGGTGCTGCCTGGGATGACGGTCGTCTGCGGCGATTCGCACACCTCTACGCATGGCGCGTTCGCGGCGATGGCGCACGGCATCGGCACTTCCGAAGTCGAGCATGTGCTGGCGACGCAATGCCTGGTACAGAAAAAATCGAAAACCATGCTGATCCGGGTCGAAGGCCGTTTGGGCAAGGGTGTGACAGCAAAGGATGTGGCGCTGGCCATCATCGGCAGGATCGGTACGGCGGGCGGCACGGGGCACGCGATGGAATTCGGCGGTTCCGCCATTCGTGCCCTTTCGATGGAAGGGCGGATGACGCTCTGCAATATGGCGATTGAGGCCGGGGCGCGGCTGGGGCTGGTGGCCGTCGACGAGGTGACGATCAACTATCTGAAGAATCGCCCCTTTTCGCCGCGTGGCGAGGATTGGGACAAGGCGGTGAAAGTTTGGCGCACCCTGCGTTCGGATGAAGGCGCTGCGTTCGACCAGGTCGTGGAACTGAACGCGGCGGAAATCCTGCCCCTGGTGACATGGGGCACGTCGCCGGAAATGGTCGTGCCCGTGACCGGCATGGTTCCAGACCCCAGGAAGGAAGCGGATATGGCGAAACGGGAAGGAATGGAACGCGCGCTCGCTTACATGGGATTGCAGGCGAACATGCCCATCCAGTCGATCAGGATCGACAAGGTGTTCATCGGTTCCTGTACCAATTCCCGCATCGAGGATTTGCGTCAGGCGGCGGCAGTTTTGAAGGGGCGCCAAAAGGCGGAGAACGTCAGGCTTGCGCTGGCCGTGCCGGGTTCCGGTCTGGTCAAACGTCAGGCGGAAGCCGAGGGGCTGCACGAAATTTTCATCGCCGCCGGGTTTGAATGGCGCGAACCGGGCTGTTCGATGTGCCTTGCCATGAACGCCGACCGGTTGGAGCCGGGCGAGCGTTGCGCCTCCACCTCGAACCGCAATTTTGAAGGACGACAGGGGCCGGGGGGGCGTACCCACCTGGTCAGTCCGGCGATGGCCGCTGCCGCCGCCATTGCCGGGCATTTCGCCGATGTACGGGACATTCTTTGATTACGAGGGACTGAAATGAAACGGGGAACATTGTTTTGCGTCATTTTGCTGATGGTTTTCGTTTCCGGTTTGACGGCCTGCAATACCGTGCGCGGTGTCGGCAAGGACGTCGAGGCGGGGGGAAAGGCGATTCAGAGAGCGTCACAATGAAGCTGGAAGGTTCGGCTTCACGAAGCTGAACGGGGCGTTTCGCAACAGGAACACGCATGGAAAAATTCGTTACTTTTACAGGGCTCGTCGCCCCGCTGGATCGCAACAACGTCGATACGGACGCGATCATCCCCAAGCAATTCCTGAAGTCCATCAAACGATCCGGGTTCGGGCCGAATGCGTTCGATGAATGGCGCTATCTGGATCAGGGCGAGCCGGGCATGGATAACAGCCGCCGCCCGCTGAATCCCGGATTCGTGCTCAATCAGGAGCGTTACCGGGGCGCGTCGGTTTTGCTTGCTCGCGCCAATTTCGGCTGTGGCTCCAGCCGCGAGCACGCGCCCTGGGCGCTGGCGGATTTCGGTTTCAAGGTGATTTTGGCCGAGTCGTTTGCCGATATTTTCTTCAATAACTGTTTCAAGAACGCTCTTTTGCCTTTGGTGTTGCCCAAGGCGGAAATCGACGCGCTTTTCGGCCTCACCGAGCATACGCCGGGGTTTTCGCTGACTGTGAATCTGGCGGAACAGACGATCGTCCGGCCCGATGGCGTTGCAATCCCATTTCAGGTGGATGCGTTTCGCAAGGAATGCCTACTGAACGGTTGGGACGATATTGGCCTGACCTTGCGCCACGCCGATGAAATCCGTGCGTTCGAGGCGCGCCGTAGGCAGACGTACCCGTGGTTGTTTGTGGCCTGATTAAAAGGATAATGAATGACGAAAAAAATCTGCGTTCTCCCCGGTGACGGCATCGGCCCCGAAATTACGGGCGAAGCCGTGCGTGTGCTGG
>WRJU01000144.1 GCA_009778425.1 Pseudomonadota bacterium | reverse complement strand
TTCTATACTGTGTATAAAAATCTGGTTGATGGCTGGGTGCTGTACGATAATACGGGCAAGTTTCCAGTGGAGCTTGCCGCCGGAGAAAACGGTGTCAGAACAGAAAACCCCATATAGCCCCGAATTCCAGCGCTTCCGACAACAGGTGGAAACGGCGCTTGTCCAAGCTACAGCCGATGCTCGTGAGCTTGCCGAACGGACGGGAACAGAGTTGGTTGTTCGCGAAAGGTTGGAACCGGACGGTGATGGTCAGAGAGGGAATAAGCCCGAAACAGGCCGGACAAGGCAAAAGTCCGCTGTCCGGCAATCGTAAGGCGTTCAGCCGACTGCGACGGCGGGTATCGGGATGGGTGGGTGGTAGGTACGCTGATATTCTTCGCAGCGTTCGAGGTAGTCTTTGGTGCTTCGGGGCATCGTCACCCTGGCCCGGCTCAGGTAAGTGATGAGCGCGCGCCCCTGCTTGATGAGGCGGGTGCCATCGGCGGCGTGGCGCATCAGCGGCGCGTCCGGCTGTGCAGGCATGAGCGGGGCATAAGCGGCAAGCTGTTCCGAAGCGACGACGAAACCGGCCCAGACATCGAAAATGTCTTTATCGGTGCGCAGGGTCTCGCATTTGTTCTTGGCTTCGTCGGTGAAGCGGCGGATGATCGTCGGTGCGTCGGCAAAGAGCGGGTCGTTGGCGAAGGTGTGCACCATCACGTCGGAGATACGGTCGATGTCGCGCAGCGTCTGGGCGATCTTGATGTAGCGGCTCTCATAGAAAGCCTCGACCGGGATGGAGAACGCGCGGAAAGGCTCGCCCCACAACTCGTCGATGCCTTCTTCGCCGCTACGGTGCAGAACCATCCGGCCCAGGGAGAGCGCCTCTTGCAGGCAGTCTCCGCATTCCTGCATCAGGGCGTTGTCCTCGTCGATCTCGATGCCCTGTTCCTGCAATTCCACGAGCTTGGTGAAGATGTCGGTGGCACGGTTGAACAGCGCCCCGGCCAGCATGGCACCCTTGATGCGCTTTCTTGATGGAATCTGCTCCTGCTCGAAGGCGTCGCGAGCCTCATCCAGGCGTTTGCCGGGGATGTTGATGCCGTGTTCGACGTGGTTGAACAAACGCCGGGTCGTTGCCTGGATCAGGGCTTTCTTGGCCTGCAACGTGTCGGCAGGCGGATCGTAAGCCTTGATCCAATAGCCGTCGTAGTAGACGCGCTTGATGCCGTCAACGATGCGCAAAGTGCCGTTCGGGATAACTACCATTTAACTAACTACCATTCAGGTTGTCCGGATCGAGGATTCGATATGGGGACAGGGATGAACGAGGTGCAGAGCATACGCCCGTCGTTAACGGCGTAGAAGTGTGATTGATACGGTGCTACATCATGGGGTAGGGGACAAATATCACGCTTGTCATCACGATGCGGTTAAAAACCTTTTGTTATGCGGGATTGGCTTCATGTTGCTGCATTGCAACAAGCTGGTAGCCGCGTTGCGCCTTGGAGACGTTTTCAAATGCCAGAGGCAGTGTTTTCCGTAGTTTTTCGGCGAGGCGGATGAGTTCGTCCTCATCGCCTTCGAGCAATTCGAGTTCGAGCTCATGGATCGGGACGCTGCCCCCCCCCGCTTCGATGAGGCCGTTGTCGATCATGGCGAGGATGCGCGCGCCGGGGCACGATTGGATGCGCCGGGTGTCGCGTGAGAAGCGCGTAGTGAAGACGGGGACGAGTTCGTCCCGTACCCGCGCGAGCAAGACGGCGGCGGCTTCGTCGGTGACGGCGGAAAAGTCGAAATGCCCATCCCAGGGGATTTCCCATTCCGGCCGTCGTGTCAGCCCGTTGATGGACTGTGCCGCTGAACATTTGACAGTCTGCACCACTCCTCCCGCCTGTCGCCGCAGCCGTAACCCGATCCCGTGCGCCTTGAGCATGAGCGAGGGAGTGTCGAAGTAGGTGTTGTCGAGCATTTCCGGTTCCCTTTCGCTTGGCGCGGCTGCGATGAGCGGATGGCGCATGAGCTCCGGCAGGGCGTCGGCGGGGAAAGAGAGTTTGAGTTCTATTTCAATGGGCATGGCCGGTACTCGATATGGATCGTTCAGAGTCAGGAGGAAGGTTCGCTGTCGCCGTTATCCGGAGGCACGGCATTGCTTCCGGGAGTTGGGGCGGAAGCCTCGGCGCTGCGCGGCGGAAAGAAGAAATCCAGCGGGTGTTTGAAGAGATGGCGCAACACTAAAACGCTGAGGGTGTATCTCTGGGCGAAAGTGATGCCGCGCGAACGCATCGCTACGGAAAGGGCAAGGGTAAAACTGACGAGCAGGTTGATCAGGCCGATCAGCAGGACTCCCGCAACCGTGACGCCAAGCAGGGCGATGGGGATGGCGAAATCGTAGGCTGCGGCGGCATAGCCGGTATAAGCGGCGGAAAAGGCGATGTGGCGGATGTCCAGCGGCAGGCCGAGCAAGGCGCCCAGCGCGGTGGCCCCTCCGAGCAGGAAACCGAAAAAGAAGTTGCCGGCCAGCGCCCCCAGGTTGTTTTCGACGTAAGTCGTGAAGCGTTGCGAGAGCGCTTCGCCGAACAGCCGCCGGGGCCAGCGCAGTTGCGCCAGCCGTTCCGGGATGCGGTTGTAGGCGGTCAGATTGTCGTAATAAGCGGCAATGAGGCCGGAGAGGAAGAGGCACACCCCGGCGACGGCTGCGAAAAATGGCGCGCCACTCAGAGGGTGGGCGTCGGTGAGCAGGTGGCTGGCCTTCTCGGTGTCGATAAAGGATGTTCCGGTGAAATGCAGGAAGGCGAACGAGAACAGGATCGCCATCGGTATGGAGAGGCCGAGATTGCCGACGATGGCGGCGAACTGGCTGCGCAGGGTGCGCACGACGACTGTGGCGAGTTCTTCGAGATCGCGCGTTTTGCCGCGCGTCTCCCCAATGGAGGCCGCGATGGCGTTGGCGGTCATTGCGGGCTGTTTGGTGGCTACCGTGCCGCCCAGGATGTGAATGAGCGCAAAGCCGATGCCGTAATTCAGGCAAAAGCACAAGGCTTCGGTAAGCGGGGCCAGATGCAGCGAGCCGAGCATGATCTTGAAGGCCGCCATGAAAGCGATGACGAAGCCGCCGAGCGCCGCCGAATAGAGCATGCCGAAATACTCGCGGCGGGTGGTCGTGATGTATTTTTCGCCCCGTCTGCTGGCGCTTTCGGTCATGCGCAGGGAGAGCAGGCGGACGTTGGTGCTCCAGTAATCGGAGAGGTGGTTTTTGCGGCATTCGGCGCGTATCGCCTGCTTGAAGAGCGTCACCGCTTGGGGCAGCAATGACGCAATGGCGCGTGTCTGGTGCAGTTCGCGCAGCAGCCCGAGCAGTTCGTGGATGCGGTCGAGGTGCTGGCGCAGGCGTTCCAGTGTGAAAGTCAGCGTCAGGCTGGTTCCCAGGCGGGACGAGCGTCGGCGCACACGTTGCAGGACTTCCCCGCACTGGTCGAGCATGACCCCGAGGTGAGATTCGTCTCCGAGCGGGGTTTCGGGATTGCCCCACCACGCGCGGTAAGCCTCCAGATAGGCCACGACCTCGGTGTTCTGCGCGAGAAACGGAGATTCCAGCTCTTCGAGTTGCGGGTCGACGCGCACCAGTTCCGGGTTCAAGCCAATGGCCGAGACATGGTAGGAGAGGATGCGCAGGGCTTCGAGCAGTTCCGAGAGCGCGATGGGCAGGACTTCCCAGCCGTGCGGCGCGTTTTCCCCGTCGTCGAGCAGGGCATGGAAAAAATTGAGCCACACCTCGTCGGGAACCGCCTCAACCCAGATTTCGTCGTCCTTGCGGCAGAAAATCACCGTCAGAAGGTCTTTCAGGTAAGCAGGGTCGACGACATCGGGCAGCAGGCGGTGCGAAATGCGGCGTGCTGTCTCGGAGAAGAAACCGGTTGAAGGCAGCAGGCCCGAAGAGACGTAAAGCGAAGTTTGCTTGTGGTCGATGAAAAGCCTCAGCAGCGCCGCGCGCAGCAAGGGCTGGCTGTCGGGGGAGTCGGCCAGCATCTGCGTAAGGTCTGATAGGGCGGCGATGGCGTCATCGGTGCGATGCGCGCGGGAGGGGCGCACGGTATCGACCAGCATGACCCAGACAGAGACCGGGTCGGCGGCGGGGTCGGCATTGATACGCGCAAGCATCGCCTCCAGGCGTCTTTTCCGGGCAAGCTCGGGAGAAATCCTGCGAAAAAGCCTAAGGGGATTCCAGACAAAAGCCATCGTCTCTCCTATTCGACCGACGGGAATCGAATAGCATGGGAAAAACCAAGGTCGTTATGTAGTCTTATTTTTTTCGTATTCGTATACGTCGCCAAGAACGCACTGTCTACCGGTTTTGTCATCCAAACCCCGGCGATTGTAGGCGAACGATGCAGTTTTCCCAAAATTTTTTGAGGCAGAAAATGTGGGCAAGCTCCGCGCGACCGCCCCGGACTTTACCGATTGACTGTCCGGGCGAAGCGGCGCAGAGTGTCCATGCCCGCGCCTCATCGCGTCACATTTCAAAGAAAAAATGGATGGACACTTTCGTCCCTTTGCCGGGTTCCGGGGAGCTGTACTGTTCGCGCTCGTGTGGACGGCGCTGATACTGGCTTCTCTCTTCCTGCAACGCGAGCAGTTGAACCGCACCGCTGCCGAACTCGCGCGCATCGCGGCCATCGCCAGCCTCCAGAAAGACATGGAAATACGGGAATGGGCTTCCTCGGTGGGGGGCGTTTTCGTGCGCGATGATCGTGTGCCTCCGCTCAGTTCGCTCGAACAGGAGCAGCGTTTTTCCGCTGCCGACCGATCCGGGGAGCCTCTCAACCTCGTCCTGGTGACGCCCATGCACTTGTTGCTGGCGATCCAGAGCATGTCGAACCAGCGATCCGAATTTCAGGAACGGCTCACCTCCAGGCAACTCCGCAACCGCGAGAACATGCCCGACGAATGGGAAGCCAAGGCGCTCGAAGAACTGAGTAAAGGGGCCTCCATCATCACGGAGCCGTTCCTGCGCGAGGCGCGGGGGCACGGGCTGATGCGCGTCATGCTTCCCATGAAGATGGAAGAGGAATGCCTCGAATGCCACCGCGACACTCTCGTCCCGGTGGGCGGGCTGCGCGGCGGCGCGAGCATCTCTGTCGATCTCAATGCCTACCGGGCGGCGCAGGAGCCTACCTGGCGCACGATCCAGTTCTGGCATGGCACTGTCTGGCTGCTCGGGTTGACCACCATCGCCCTCCTGCACGTCATCACCCGCCGCCGAGCGGAGGAACTGCGCCGCTCCGGGGACGCGCTGCGGGAGTCAAGGGCGCGCCTGCGCGAACTCGCCCGCTTCCTGCAAGATGTGCGGGAAAGCGAGCGCACCTCCATTGCCCGCGAACTTCACGACGAACTGGGCCAGGCGCTGACCGCGTTGCGCATCGACCTCGGCTGGCTGCGCAGGCATATCGCACGCCCCGGCAGCGCCGACAACGACAAAGCCCGCGCGGATCGTATCGATGGCTCGCGCGCCCTCGTGGAACGCACTATCGAATCCATGCGCCGCATCTCCGAGGGGCTGCGCCCCGGCATGCTCGACGTGCTCGGCCTGCGCGCCGCGCTCGAACATCTGATCCAGCAATTCGGGGAGCGTTGCGGCGTCGATTGCGTTTTCCATGCGGATCGGGACGAATACGAACTCGATTCAGACCGCTCTACCGCCGTTTTCCGGTTTGTCCAAGAGGCGCTGACCAATATCTCCCGCCACGCGCGCGCCACGCACGTCGACATCCGGATGGAAGAAATCGACGGAAAACTGCATCTTCTCATTCAGGATGACGGCGTCGGTTTCGATCCCCGCGCTTCCCGGAAAGGTTTCGGCCTTTTGGGCATGTCCGAGCGCATGAGCATGCTCGGCGGGGAAATGAGCGTCGACGGCAGCCTCGGCGTGCGCATCTCCGCCATCCTGCCATTGAGCGACGACACACCGGATGAGGGCTCACCATGATTCGCGTACTCATCGCAGACGACCACGACATCCTGCGCGCTGGTCTCAAGCACATCCTCCACGAAGCCGGCGACATCATTGTTGCCGGGGAAGCCAGCAACGGCGCGGAGGCGCTTGCCCAGTTGCGCGACGGGCAATGGGACGCCGCCGTGCTCGACCTCAGCATGCCGGGGCGCAACGGTATTGAACTCATCAAACGGGTCAAAGATGAGTTCCCGCGCCTGCCCATCCTCATTCTTAGCATGTACAAGGAAGACATCTATGCCGTGCGCGCCCTCAAGGCGGGCGCGTCTGGCTATCTCTGCAAGGACAACGCGGAAGCCTTGCTGGTCGATGCCATCCGAAAAATCGTTGGCGGCGGGCTTTTCATCAATCAGGATGTTGCCGAAAGCCTGACCCGCGACATGCTTCAGGGCAACCAGGAGCAGTTGCCCCACAAACGCCTCACCGACCGCAATTACCAGATATTCCTCATGCTCGTGCAGGGGCTTGGCGTCTCCGAAATTGC
>WRJU01000143.1 GCA_009778425.1 Pseudomonadota bacterium | reverse complement strand
GCGGTCATCCTCGCATTTCACCCATTCGCAATGCTGGGCGCATTCGCGTGTCAAGCCGGACAGTTTGAGCGCGCGCGCAACTTCGCGCCAGTCGCCGCGCTCGAACGCCGTTTTGACGGCTGCGTTTGCATCCGCTGGGGCTTCAAGCGCGGGCGTGGCGGCGGGCGCTGCGGTGGTCGCGCTCGTGGTCGGCAAAGGCCGTGCCTTGCCGCTGCCATCGCTGCCGGAAGGCGGTTTAGCGCCGGGCGCGGACGGCTGTTCGGGTCGGAAAGCCAGCAGCCGCAACAAGCTCATGGTGAAACCCGTGTATTCGTCTGGAGCGAGCGGCAACTCATCGCGGCCATGAATGGCAATTTGATAGGCCAGTTGCAGGTATTCGGCGTCGAACCGTCCCGCTTGCGCGAGTAACCGGGCGCGCTCATCCTCTTCGGCAATGGCAGTGGGCGCAAGCTGTGCCAGCGCCACCCGCGTAAGTAACGTTGCCAATGCCTGCAAGGCGGCCTCGAACGACAGGCTTCTCGATTCCATGCCGTCGGCTACGGCGAGCATCGCCTCGGCGTTTCCCTCGGCCAGCGCGTCCAGGATTGCGTACAGGTGATCTTCGCCGACCGCGCCGAGCATGTTCGTTACTTGTTCCTCAAGCACATGCCCTGCACCGTGGGCGATGGCTTGATCGAGCAGGGAAAGCGCGTCGCGCATCGAGCCGCTGGCCGCGTGGGCGAGGTGGCGTAACGCTCCCGGCTCGAACGGGACCGCTTCGGCTTCCAGGATGCGCGTGAGGTGTTCCGTGATCCGCCCAGGCGGCATCTGCTTGAGATTGAATTGCAGGCAGCGGGACAGCACCGTCACCGGGATTTTTTGCGGGTCGGTGGTGGCGAGAATGAATTTCATGTGCTCCGGCGGCTCTTCCAACGTTTTCAGCATCGCGTTGAAGGCGTGGCCGGTGAGCATGTGCACTTCGTCGATCATGTAGACCTTGTAGCGCCCCGCCACGGGCGCGTACACGGCACGGTCGAGCAGCGCCGCCATGTCGTCGACCCCACGGTTCGAGGCCGCGTCCATCTCCACATAATCGGGAAAACGGTCGGAATCGATTGCGCGGCAGGCTTCGCACTGTCCGCAGGGCGTGGCGCTGACGCCCTGTTCGCAGTTCAGCGCCTTGGCGAGAATGCGCGAAATCGTGGTTTTGCCCACCCCGCGCGTACCCGTGAAAAGCCATGCGTGGTGCAGCCGCCCCGTGTCGAGCGCATGGGAAAGCGCCCGGACGACGTGCTCCTGCCCGACTAAGGTGTCAAAGGATTTTGGCCGCCATTTGCGCGCCAGTGCCTGATAGCTCATGGGCACGGATTTTAACCTCTTTGACTCTCAAGTCGGTATCGGGAAGCGAAAAGCGCCGCGATACGCGGCGCTTTCCATCTGAATCTGGGTGGCGAGCCTGACCCCCGGCACTTACAGGGAGCGGCTGTGGCTGCTGCCTTCCGGCCCTGACCAGGTTCACCGCGCTGCAATGCGAGGAGACCCGCCACGGCGCGGGATTGTATCAGCAAGGGCGCGGCGGTGGGGGTTTTGTCCGTGCTTCATGCAACGGGCGACCGCTGCGCGGGCGGATTATTGTCGAAGTAACGCTGGATGCCGCGCAGGATGGCGTCGGCCATTTTTTCCTGATAAGCCTCGTCGTTGAGGCGGGCTTCCTCTTCCGGATTGCTGATGAACGCGGTTTCCACCAGGATCGAAGGGATGTCCGGGGCCTTGAGCACCGCGAACCCCGCCTGTTCCACACTGGACTTGTGCAGGGTATTGATGTCGCCCAGCGCGGCAAGCACGGAGCGGCCAAGCTTGATGCTGTCGTTGATGGTTGCCGCGAGCGACAGGTCGATCAGGGTGCGGGCGAGGTGGTTGTCCTGGCGGGCGAGATTCACGCCGCCGATCAGGTCGGAATCGTTTTCTTTCTGTGCCAGCCAGCGCGCAGCCGAAGACGAGGCGCCTTTTTCCGAGAGCACGAATACTGAACTGCCGCGCGCTTCCGGACGCACGAAAGCGTCGGCGTGTACCGAGACGAAAAGGTCGGCCTGCACCTTTCGCGCGCGCGTGACCCGCTGCGCCAGCGGTACGAAGTAATCGCCGTCGCGCGTCAGCATGGCGCGCATGCCGGGGGTGCTGTCGATCTTGCGCTTGAGGCGGCGCGCGATGCTCAAAGTCACGTTTTTTTCGTAGCTGCCGCGATGGCCGATTGCACCGGGGTCTTCGCCCCCGTGGCCGGGGTCGAGCGCAATCGTGAAAAGGCGTTTGGCTTTAGGGGGGGCGGTGCGGGCGGTATTGCTGTCTTTGTTCTGGGCGGGCGGATTGGCGGACGGCGTGTTTTGGGCGGGCGGGGCAGGGGATGGTTTTTGGGAGGCGTCCAGCCCGGATATGACGGCGGCGAGGGGGTCTTCCGGCTCGGTGCGCCCGCCCGTTGCCGCATCCATCGGGGACGATTTCTGGATCAGCGCCAGCAGTGGGTCGGGCGGGTTCAGGGGATAGAGGTCGATCACCAGCCGATGGGCGTAATTGCCGACCGGTTCAAGGGTGAAGAGTTGCGGGCTGATTTCCGCCTTCAGATCGACGACGAGGCGCACTACGCCGGGGCGGTTCTGAGCCGCGCGGATCAACCCGATATACGGGTCGCTATCGAGCACCTTGCCGAAAATGTTCAGCAGCACGCTTTCCAGATCGACATCTTCCATGTCGACGACCAGGCGGTCGGGGTCTTTCAGCAGCATGTATTTGAAGGGCAGCTTGTGGCGGCTCTCGAAAGTGATGCGGGAATACTCGTCCGCCGGCCACACTCTCAGCGCCACCAGGCTGTTGTCGCCGGGAGCTGCGCCCGCTCGGCGCACGAGCAGGACAAGCGCCGCCCCACCTGCGTATTTCAGCAGCGCGCGCCGGTTGAGGCAGGGGAAATTTTCCTTCCCCATGCCCGGCCCGGTTTCGTCTAGCCCGTCAGTTGTGCTCTGCATATTCGGCCAGTTTGCGTTTTTGCCCGGATTTCACACCACCGCCCCCCGTCCTTGGGCGTGAGCGTGATGACGAGATCAGGTGATGCCAGGTAAGGAACTGCCCGGTGCGGCCACTCCACGAAGCAGACGCCTTCACCGGAGAAGTACTCATCAAGCCCCGCGTCCAGGAATTCCTCTGGAGTTGTTAGTCGATAAAAATCAAAATGATACAGGTTTATTTTAGAAACTACATAAGGTTCGATCAAGGTATAGGTCGGACTTTTCACCGTTCCAACATGCCCCAAAGCTCTCAAAACCCCGCGAACCAGCGTGGTTTTGCCGCTCCCCAGGTCGCCTTCCAGCCAGACGTTCAACCCCGGCGCGAGCAGCCCGGATTCGGCCAGCCGCGCGCCCAGCGCGAGCGTGGCGGCCTCATCGGCAAGCTGCACACTTGCTGCGAGGTCTTTATCATCTTGGCAATGAGTGAAATCGAACATCCGGGTTTTCCTGCAAACGATGCCAGCGCACACGCAAACCTGAATGCGGCAGAGTTGGCCGCGCTGGCTATTGCCATTCGCCAATGGGCATCCGAACTGGGGTTTTCGGCGCTGACCATCGGAGAAGCCGGGGTATTGCCCCACATGGGCGAAGGGCTGCGACGCTGGCTTGCTGCCGGGTGTCACGGCGACATGGATTATATGGTGCGGCACGCTTCCGTGCGGATTCATCCCGTCGAATTGATGCCGAGTGTCTCCAGGGTGATTTCCGCGCGCATGCCCTATTGGCCGGATGCAGCGCCCGCCGCCGGGGTGCTTGGGAATGGCGCGCTGGCTTACGTTTCCCGCTACGCCCTGGGGCGCGATTACCACAAAGTCGTGCGCGCCCGCCTGCAAAAACTGCTCGAACGCATCACTCGCACTGTTCCGGTCAATGCCCGTGTCTTCACCGATTCCGCCCCTGTGCTCGAAGCGGAATTTGCTCAACGTTCCGGCCTTGGCTGGCGCGGCAAGCATACCCTGTTGATTGCGCGTGATCCTGGCCCGCCGAGTTCATCGGGTTCCTGGTTTTTCATTGGTGAGATACTCATCGACCTTCCGTTGCCCGTCGACGCGCCTGTTCCCAATCATTGCGGGCGCTGCACGGCTTGCCTCACTGCTTGTCCGACGGGCGCAATTATTGCGCCTTACCAGCTCGATGCGCGGCGCTGCATTTCCTATTTGACCATTGAGCATCCCGGCTCCATTCCCGAGCCGCTGCGCCCGCTCATCGGCAACCGCATCTATGGATGCGACGATTGCCAGCTTGTCTGCCCGTGGAATCGCCATGCCCCGCAAAGCGTGGAGAAGGATTTTGCCGTCCGCAATGGGCTTGACTGCGCTTCCCTCGTTAGCCTTTTCGCGTGGGATGAGGCCGAATTTCTACAGCGGACTGCCGGGAGCGCCATCCGCCGGATTGGTCATGAACGCTGGTTGCGAAATATCGCGGTCGCGCTTGGGAACGCCCCCAAGAGCCCGGAACATCTTGCCGCCTTGCGTGCGCGGGCAGGGGATGCTTCGGCGCTCGTGCGGGAGCATGTGCATTGGGCGCTGGGGCGGCAGGGGGCTTGAGTGCCAACCCTATCCAGCGGGGCTGTGCTCACTCAGATGAAATGGCAGGATTGGGATCGTGACCGTCTATATTGGATAGTCATCTACGTTGGGGTTAACTACGGCCTGTGAAGTGTCCTAATAACCGCTCAGTGCTCAATAACTAAGTGGAAGGTGCGGACGAATAGAGGAACGGATCAGGTCAAGCCGTCCATCGACAATGGCGCACTCGACATTACGTCCTTCCGTTTTGAGATCAAGGAAGCGACCCAACAACATTGCTTTTTCTATCTCCCAGTCCCAGCCTTTTCTATCGTACTCAAGCATGCTGGTGGCAATCACATTTGTCTGCTTGCTGCCGTCACCACGCACGAGCGCCAAGGTCAGATTTTGGATGTCTTTTGGCAGAGCAATGCGAAAGTTGACGAGTGGGTCGTGTGTAGTCGGATCTTTGAGTTCCGTGCGAGAAATAAGGGTGACCGGCTGCCGTTCTTTCTTTTGCGGCTTGACGCCGTATCCGGGATAAACCTTCCCATCGACCAGGCCAATGCCCCATTGTTGCAGCCCTTGTTTGCCAGGTTTTAACCTGGTGCACTTCTTACGCAGAATACCGTCATCGGCCAACCAGAGTTCGAGGTGATCGCCGTCGGTCCAGTCGTTGCCTTGCGCGCGAAGGCCATTGGCGCGCACGCTGACCCAGAGTTCGTCGCCAACAATCAGGCTCCTCATCCACTGATTATCGTCGTCTTGATCTCCTTTGATGGTAAAACCTTTTCCAGCATTCATTTCCAGCGAGCAAGACCCCAAAACAGCATCGGTTGCATCTTTAGGAAGATCGGTTTTCCCTGAAAAACGCGGAATCAACGCCATTTCCACGGCTCTGACGGTACCCAGTTTTCCTTCCCCATCGTACTCCTCACAATCATCCTTCAGAGGCGTAACGGTGCTGTATAGGTTTCTCCAATCGGTATCCTGCCAGCCGTCATCATGCGTCTGACCGCCAGAGCTTTCGTAGAGCACGGAAAGCGGCGATAACTGTACACCGATACTCCGTTGGTAGTTGCGGCTACCATCTACCGCGAGTTCTATCTTGTTATCGTCGACATCGACGTCAAAACGCATTTTAGTTGACATAGACAATACAGATTCGGAAATACACAGGTCAGCCAAGAGCAGTTTTTTTTCGCTGCCGCCAAGCAACCAGTATTGTTTGTGACCGTCGCGTCCTGCTCCCCAGTATAGTTCTTGACCGTCGGGTCCCGTTTGATTGTCTACGCGTTCGCATACTTCGCCATCGCGGGTATCGCCAAGATAGAGCTCGACAACGCGCAACGGTTTGTTGTTTTCGCCCTTACCGGCAGAATGAACCTTAACGACGCGGCAGGCTTCCGTCTGGCAAAGAGCCAATTCGTCCTTGCTAAAGGGTTTTTTCTCCCCTACAGGCTGATCGGCTGCATAGACCAGCAAAGGAAACAGCGCCAGCGTTACTGCCACCACTCTTGCCATTACCAACAAATTTATATTTGTCATTACAAAATCTCCGAACGAGATACATTCTGACAATTTCAAGGTCATTGACTAAAACCACTCCTTACCACCCAACCGGAATCTTTGCTCGCTTTGCCTTCTGGCTGGCGCGGATGAAGGCGATGGCTTCATCGGATAAAAGCGCGGTTGCGGCATCGAACCCCTTGGGGTCGCCCTTGGCGTAACCGCCGCTGGCAATCAGGCCGTGTTCTATCGCGGTTTCAAAGGTGCGTTCGGTGTGGTTGGGCATCAACCGTCTCCCTCGGTGTGCCTTAGAACCCCTAACAAAAAGAATTTTGTTCTTTTTTCAACTGCCGCCAGCAAATGAGGCAACATGCGATTTTGATGAAGGCTTCATGG
>WRJU01000142.1 GCA_009778425.1 Pseudomonadota bacterium | reverse complement strand
TCGTTGAGCGCCAGTCGCTCTTCCCCGATCAAGGCCCAGAAACACGGCTCGCCATCCAGCCTGGCTATGAAACGCTGATGAATGCGGCGTTCGTCCGAGCCGCTGGCGTCCGGCGCTTCCCCGCCTTCCGGTTTGCGCGGTGTTGCCGCCCCATCGCTCTCCGGAGCCTGGCGAGAAAAAGATGCCGTCATGAACGAAGGGAACTTGTATGGCATGGAACGGCTACAGGTTCAGGAAACAAGGCGCCAAAAACGCGCCACCCTGTTCATTCTCCCTTGCGCACACGTTCGATCAGGCTGTCGACGACCTTGAGCGCGCCTTCATGGCTATTGCCAGCCATAGTCGCCGAAGTCAGGAAACGTCCGGCCACCGCCATCGTAGGCACGGAATCAATCTTGTAGCTGCTGACTAGCGTCTTGGCACGCCCTACATCCGTCTCAACCCCAAACGATTTATAAATGCCCATGAAGGCCGGAACGTCCAGCTTGTTTTCCTCAGCCCACTCGCGCACGACATCCGGTTTATCGAGCGGCAATCTCTTTTCCTGTACGGCAACGAAAACTTTCTCATGTAAATCGAGCCGTTTACTGACGAGGAGCGCGTAATACAGGCGCGCCAAGCCTTCACCTCCCCAGACCACCGGAACCTGCGCGAAAGCTACGTCATCGGGCAAACGTCTGGCCCATTGCTCGACCAGCGGCTCGAAAGCATGACAGTGCGAACAACCGTAGTGGAAGAATTCCAATACTTCGATCTTGTTTGGCGCATTGGTCGGCACTGCGGATTTCAGAACCTGAAAACTTCCCCGCGCCTGCCCCAAGGCAAGGCCCACCGGGCTGGCAAGCAACGCGAACGCGCCGAGTTGTTGCAGTACGTCACGACGGTTCATATCAAAACTCCCTGTGTGAGCAAATTTTAATTGGAAACCTCTTCGGCGCTGAAACCGCCTGAAAGCAGCCGGGCGCGCATCGCCTTCAAATCTTCGCGGTCAGTAAACGGGCCGACGCGGATACGGTGCACGACCCGCCCATCGGGAAGCTGCGCCCGTTGCGTGACGATACGGTCAAGCCCCATCAACAGCAGCCGCGCCCTGAGGTCATCGACCTGTTCCGCATTCTCGAACGCCGCCAGTTGCAGATACATCTGTTTTGCGGGAGCCGTTTGCGCCGGGGGAGCGGCGGGCTGAGGTTGAGGCTGCCCCGCAGGAGTCGGCGTCGCCACCGGCGCGTTTTCTCCATTTGGCAGGGTTTTGAAAAAAGAATAATCCGGTTTTTCCGCCGGACGGTCCCCCGGCTTGCCCGGCAATGCGACCACCGACGCAGGCATTTGCTGCGTACCCGCCGCAGCGTCCGGAGCCGCTCCAGGCTGCTGGGCGGCTGCGGGCGTCCCCTCCGCCTGTTTCGTCGATGAGGTCTGGCTGAACGGGTTGTCGTTCCGATTGAAGAACAACACCACAGCGGTAACGATGATGGCTCCCAGAATCATGCCGATCAAAATGCCCATGAGGGTTCCCCCCCGGCTGTGTGAGGGGCGTCTGGGAGAACGTGGAATTCTGCTTTTACGGCTCACGGAAAAACTCCATTTCTGCGGTGGCAATGCCACCGACCTTGTTATTGTTACATTGATTCTGGCGCGGACACGCCCAGGAGAGCCAGCCCGTTCGCCAAGGTCTGGCGAACCGCCCCAGCCAGCGCCAGGCGCGCCAGCTTCACGACCTCATCATCGACCAGCATGCGTTCGGCGTTATACCAGCTATGGAAGTCCGCCGCCAATTCCCTGAGGTAGAACGCTATCTGGTGCGGCGCGTAATCGTCCGCCGCCGCCTGCACGGTCTCCGGAAACGCTGCCAGACGCGCGCATAGTCCCAGTTCGCGCTCGCTGCTCAACACATCGGTATCGGCCAGCGCCAAATCTGCCGGTTCGCCTCCCCATTTCCGCAACGCGGAACAGGCCCGCGCATGCGCGTACTGCACATAGTACACGGGGTTTTCGTTGCTTTGGCTCCTGGCGAGATCGAGGTCGAAATCGAGATGCTGGTCGCTTTTGCGTAACACGTAGAAAAAGCGGCAGGCATCTTTGCCGACTTCATTGCGCAGCTCGCGCAGGGTCACGAATTCACCCGCGCGGGTCGACATCGAGGTCTTCTGCCCATCCCGGTAGAGCACGGCAAACTGCACCAGCGCCACATCCAGCCGCGCCGGGTCAAGCTCCAAGGCTTTGACCGCGCCCTTGACGCGCGGCACATAGCCATGATGATCCGCGCCCCAGATGTCGATCATGCGGTCGAACCCGCGCTCGTACTTGTTGAGATGATAGGCAATGTCGGAAGCGAAATAGGTGTAGAGACCGTTGTCGCGCTGTACGACGCGGTCCTTCTCATCATTGAAGGCGGTGGAACGGAACCACTTCGCGCCGTTTTGCGTGTAAACGTGGCCTGCTTTTTCAAGCTGGGACACGGCGCGCTCGACCAGCCCCGTGTCGAAAAGGCTGCGTTCGGAGAACCATTTGTCGAAACGCACACCGAATTCCTGCAAGTCGTCGCGCACATCGCCAAGCTGTTCATTGAGGGCGAAACCGAACACCCATTGGTAATCCTCGCCAAGCAGGCGCTTGGCGTTGGCAATCAGCGTATCCAGATGTTGTTCGCGCTGCGCCTTGGCTTCCTTGTCATCGCTACGCTCCGGGGGCGGCAGTTCCTTCGTTCCAGCCAGCACGTCGACGGCAGCCACACGCGCGAAAAGCTCCCCGTGTGCGTTGCGCAATTCCCGGGCCATTTCGACAACGTATTCGCCCTGATAGGCGTTGGGAGGCAATGCCACCTCGATCCCGAACAGCGCCAGATAGCGCAGCCACGTCGACAGCGCCAGAATGTCCATCTGCCGTCCGGCGTCATTGACGTAATACTCGCGGCTCACCTCGAACCCGGCAAAAGCGAGCACTTCGGCGAGCGAAGCGCCGTAGGCGGCTCCGCGCCCATGCCCGACGTGCAGCGGCCCGGTCGGGTTGGCCGACACGAACTCGACCTGCACCTTCACACTCCTATGTGCGCCGCGCCCCCAATCCCCGCCCAGGGCAAGCGCATCGCGCACCACCGCCGTCTTCAGCGCCGGGGCAAAGGTGAAGTTGATGAACCCTGCCCCGGCCACTTCGGCCTTTTCCACCCATCTGGAGGGCGGCAGTTCGGCGCATAGCAGCCCTGCCAGTTCGCGCGGGTTGCGCCTGAGTGTCCGAGCCAACTGCATGGCAATGTTGGTGGCAAAATCGCCATGCCCCGCCTGCCGTGGACGTTCCAGCACTATGGGCGCGTCGGCATATTCCGGGGCCACGCTCTTCAGGGCAGCGCGAATCAGTTCGGTCAGTAATGTCCTGGGGTCGGTACTCATGGAGAAAACGGGAAAACGAGGGAATGTAAATAGCCGGTCATTATATCGACACAGTGGATAATGGCGGTACTATAAGAAAATAAAGGATCCCCCTTCCATGAGGAAACAAAAATGAGTGACAACGCCCCAGCATCCCCCCACGTAACAACATGCACATGCGAGAACCAACCCGCGTTACGGGTCGTCCCCCTGCCTGCCGACCTCAACCCGGCAGGCGACGTATTCGGCGGCTGGATCATGTCGATGGTCGACATTGCTGGCTCGGTTGCCGCCCGCCGCCGCGCCCGCTCGCGGGTCGTCACGGTAGCGGTCAACTCCTTCGTCTTCAAGCAGCCCGTCTCAGTGGGCGACCTGGTGAGTTTCTACTCGAAAGTTGTCGCGGCGGGAAAGACTTCGGTCACTGTTGACGTGGAAGTCTACGTGGAACGCAACCCGGAAAACGCAGTGGCGCTCAAAGTAACGGAAGCCAAATTGACCTACGTGGCGCTTGACCGTCACGGCAACAAACGCGCCATTCCGCCGGAAGAGTGATCGGGTCTCATCAAACTGCTTGAACAGTCAGGGTGGAAGCTCGTCAAGGCGCGTGGTTCACACCATATTTTTCGGCATGCGTGGCATCCGGGGCATGTCAGTGTCCCGCACCCGCGCAAGGACTTGGGTGTGGGCTTGTTGAAGAAGTTGATGAAGCAAGCAGGGGAAAGCATCCCCGCGCCATCCACGATAGAAACATTACGCCAGAATCAGGAATTTGCTGGCTGGGTATGGGCCATTGCCGAAGTTGATCCGGCCATGCTGGACGATCGGGTTGAGCGCGTAAATATCACCCTCCCCAGGCGGATACTGGCACGGCTTGACGAACACGCCCGCCAAAGCGGTCAGACCCGTTCCGGGTATATCGCACACTTGGCAATTATGGCTTAGGCCATCGTAAAGCCTTACCCCGCCAGGCGCAGCGGTATCACATCCGCCTATCTTCAGTTGGTCTAGACGGTATAGTATCAGGGTCCGACAGCAATAGCACTATTCCCGAAAACCCGCGTGATTACTGGATTTCTTATTCTTGCATCTTTTGTATACCGTCAAAAATACCGTCTGTTGCGCCTAAACAACTAGCCGCAGTGACCGAAAGTGGTTATCAAAGGTATTACCGTCACTGCTCTGACCACCAAAGAGAAACCCGCTCCCCTTGGTAAGCAGTTCCGCGAACGCCCGCGAGAGGGCGTCTATCTGGTCATCGTGCTTCCCGTGCGGAAAAGTACGCATCTCGTCGGTCATTACGCTATTCCACGCCCCGCGCAGCATCAGGACGTTCCCGACGTTGACCTGTGCAGCGAACGGCTCCGCGCGTGTGACCTTATCGCCCGATTCAGGGGAAGTTTTGACAACGTACCCGGAAAGTTGCCGCGTGAGGTAGAGCGCCTGTGTTTTCCCGGCCTGACCGGGGTCTTGCGGCAAACCGACACGCACACCCTTTCCGTCGCTTTCAGCGGTACGCCTCAGTATCGCGTCGCGTTCGTCCGGACCTGATCGGATACGCACCATGTCCGCGATGACATAGCGACCATCCGGGAGCCTCCCGATCTTCGCGCCCGCCGTGTAGTCCCCGTCGACGGTCGACGCCAGGTCCCACCCGCGCACCCACCGCGTGACACCATGTGGAACAGCCTCGACGATCTGAATATGGTCTGGCTTGAATAGCTCGCCTGATTGTAGCGTCGGGTTTTGCTGATACAGCGCCTCCCAATACGGCGCGAACATGGCCGCGCGCCGTTCCTCTAGAAATTCCAGGCTCTTCAGTTCCGGAAACAGCGCCTCTCCTTTCTTTCGGTACGGCTCATCCTCTTCCGCTATGGCCGGGTAGCTCACCACCTTCACGTCGGGCATGTGCTCGATGAGCCGCCCGATGGGGTCATCGACGTGCCAGCGAGTCAGGATCGCCAGCAGCCCCGCGTTTTCAGAGAAGCGGGATAAAAAATCGTCCGTCAGCCAGTCCCATGTCTTTTCCCGGACGGTCTCGCTGTTGGCTTCCTCGCGTCCCTTGATCGGGTCATCGATGACGCCAATATCAAGCGATTCCCCGGTGATGGAGCCCCGCACGGTGGTGTTCCGGAAATACCCCTCGCGTCCGGAAAACTCGATAATCTCCCGGTTCCGCAGCGTCTGAGAGGAAACGGTCACGACGTTCTGCGTGTTGATCCGGGTTTGAGGGAATGCCCGCCGGTATTTCTCCGAATCGAACACCCGTTGTAGCCGAAGGTTCGCGCGCACACCCAGGCGTTCGCTGAATGAGGTATAGATCACCCGCAGGTCGGGGTTTTGCCCGCACAGCCACGATATGAAGTCTACAACCTGTTCAGATTTCCCATGTTGAGGCGGTGACTGAATCACCAGCTTAGGGCGCTTTCCCGCTTGAAAATCCCGGTAGAACTCTTGCAGGTTCCGCGCGATTTCCCGCTGCCACCAGCCCTTCAGCATCTGCGGGCGCATGTACTGCCGATACGCCCAGAACGAGCGCCTTGACTGCTCAATAGCGAGGGATTCGAGCAAGTCCAAATTTGATTTTTCCGCTATCGGCATAACAGGCTCCAGAGCATAGCAGCAAACACAATTTGACGGTATTTTTGACGGTATACATGGCGACAAAAAATAAAAACAGCGTAACCATGAGGGTTTTCAGGAAAAGTTCGATTCCTGTAAGAGCAATCGAACAACGTTTTTTACTGGATTGTCGCCCCGTCCTCATCCTCAAAAATGGTTGTCGGCAGCCCTCTCCGCCTCAATTCATTGATAAGCGCCTCACCGTGCAACTCTTCTTGCTGAACGGGTTCATCGATGCTGATTTGTTTGAACTCCCCAGGCTTTCCATAACCACGGTCAAGTAATGCGTTTGAGGCTGCAATACGTGCTGAGTGCGGCGCGTTTGTGTCGTCCATGATGCTGGCGAGCGTGGCTATAGCTTTAGAGCCGTAGGGGGCCGCAATAGCTTTTATCTCGCGCGTGGCCTTGTTCGGCGTCCCAGCCTTTCTCCCGCCTGTCTTTGGCGTCCCCTT
>WRJU01000141.1 GCA_009778425.1 Pseudomonadota bacterium | reverse complement strand
TGGCGGAGGCGCGCGAGGTGCTGGCGAAGGTGCGCGGGCTGGCATTTACCGAGTTCGGCAAGGAAGACGTCGTGCGTCATCCGCTGGTTGCGCGTATCGTTGAGGCTTATGACCATAAAAGAGAGGAAGGGAAGTGATGGCGAAAGAAACGGGCAAACCGCAAGTCATCGTGACGGATAGCAATGGCAAGAGCAGCAAATCGAGCGTCGGGCAGATTGAGGTGGATTTTGGGGGAGACCGGCGCCTGCTTTTCCTGTTTTCGGAAACGGGCGGCTACGACCTTGAAATTGAGGCGGTAGCGACTTCCGACAACTCTGCCCCGGTCATCAGCGTACAGCCGTGCGCCAGTAACGTTATCAGCCTGCGGGTGGATGTGCCGAACGATTCGCCTGCGGAAGATGGGGGGGTTCCGGCAGCGGGGCCGATGCTGAGCCTTTCAGTCCAGAAGGCGGTGGAGGGGGCGGATCGGGACAACACGCCCAGGAAGCATCAGGTGCGGCGCTGGGCGCAGGCGGCTCTTCTCCAGGATGTCGAGCTTACGGTGCGGCTGGTCGGGGAGGCGGAAGGCCGCGCCTTGAACAAGAATTATCGCGGCAAGGATTACGCCACGAATGTGCTGACGTTTGCCTATGGCGAGAACAAAAAGGGAGAGAAGGCCCAAAAGGAAAAGGGCAATGGCGAATCCATGATCGGCGATCTCGTGCTATGTGTACCGGTGGTGGTGCGCGAGGCGAGTGAACAGGGCAAGGCGCTCGATGCGCATTTTGCGCACCTCGTGGTGCATGGCATGCTGCATCTGCAAGGGTTTGACCATAAGAAGAAGGCCGATGCCACGGTGATGGAAGCGCATGAACGTGAAATCCTTGGCGTGCTCGGGTATGCCGATCCCTATGTTGTTTGAAGTGCCCGCGCGGTCAGCGTGAGCGAAATGGACGAGTCCAGTTCTTCTCCGGATAAACCTTCGTTGCTGGGACGTCTGGCGGCCTTGCTGACGCCGGGGCCGGAAGACCGCGATGAGCTTCTCGCTTTTCTGCGCGCCGCTCACGGGCGTGAGCTGTTTGACGCGGATGCGTTTTCGATCATCGAAGGGGCGCTGCAAATGTCCGACATGCGCGTGTGCGACATCATGGTTGCCCGCGCGCGCATGAATGTGATCCACATTGACGATTCCGTGAACGCGATAGTTGCTTTCGCGGTGAAAACCGGGCACTCACGCTTTCCCGTGATCGAGGGCGACAAAGACGAAGTGATGGGCATCCTGCTCGCAAAGGATTTGCTGCGCTTTTTTGCAGGCCAGGAGTTCTGTCTGCGCGAGATGCTGCGCCCGGCGATGTTCATCCCCGAGTCCAAGCCGCTCAACGTGTTGTTGCACGAATTCCGCCTGAGCCACAACCACATGGCCATTGTGGTAGATGAATATGGCGGCGTGGCGGGGCTTGTCACTATCGAGGATGTGCTGGAGCAGATCGTCGGCGAGATCGAGGACGAATACGATACCGGGAGCGGCGACAAAGGCGGCGACGACATCATCGCCGAGTACGGCGGGCGTTTCCGCGTCAAGGCGATGATCCCGATTGGCGATTTCAATGAGGCTTTTGCCACCGCGTTCAGCGATGAGGAGATTGAGACGCTCGGCGGGCTTTTGATCCGCCATTTTGGGCGGCTGCCGCGCCGTGGCGAGATAGCGGTCATCGATGGCTGGCGTTTCCGTGTGATGCGCGCCGATAGCCGCCGCATTTATACGCTGCTCGTCGAGCGTATGCCGGATGCGCCTTGCGTCGGTTACGGAATGCCTGACGCATGAGAAGATTTGTGCATGCCCTGCTGGCCGCGCTGGCTGGTGCGTTGGCCGTGTTTGCCTTTGCCCCTGTGGGATGGTTTCTTCTTGCGCTTCTCAGCCTCGCGCTACTCGTTGGCCTGCTGGAGCGCGCGGCCTCGGCGCGCGCCGGGTTTTGCCTCGGCTTTGCCTGGGGGGTGGGCGCGTTTTTCGCGGGCATATCGTGGCTTGTCATCGCATTGTGGCGTTACGGCGAGGTGTTCCTGCCGGTCGCGGTGTTCATCGTTTTCCTGTTTTGCGCGTTCCTCTCGCTGTTTCCGGCATTGGCGGGCGCATTTTACGTGCGCTGGCGGCACGGCGGCATGCTGTGGCGGGCCTTGCTGTTCGCTGGCTTATGGGTGCTCGTCGAATGCTTGCGCGGCACGATTTTGTCCGGCTTTCCGTGGCTTGCCATCGGCTATTCGCAAACGCCGCCAAGCCCCATTGCCGGATATTTCCCGCTCGTGGGTGTTTATGGCGTTGGCGGGGCGCTGGCTTGCATTGCGGGGCTTCTGGGAGTTTGCGCCGCCGATTGGGCGGGCACACGCGCCATCGGTCGCTTGAGTATCCCCGCCGTGCTGGTCTGCGCAATCTGCCTTGTGGGGTGGGCGCTTTCCCGGATTCAGTGGGTGGAGCCAGACGGCCCGCCGCTTGCGGTATCGCTTGTGCAGCCGAACATCGAGCAATCGCTCAAATGGGACCCGGCACATTTCTCCGAGACCTTGAGTATCTGCGCCGACCTGGTCAGTACGGCGCGCGGCAACATCGTTGTCCTGCCGGAAGCTGCGCTGCCCATAGCGCTCGATGGACTGCCCCAAAGCTATCTCGACAGGCTGGCCGGTTTCGTCGGAGAACGCAACGCTACGCTCATCGCGGGGGTCTTTACCCGCGACGGCAAGCGGTACTACAACGCCGCCTTTACTTTGGGTGAAGGCGGCGGGCAAACCTACGCGAAGAAGCATCTTGTCCCTTTTGGCGAGTATTCGCCGCCGTTCTTCGATTGGTTCTACCGGCTGGCAAACATTCCCATGTCCCAGCAAAGCCCCGGCGCGGCGAACCAGCCGCCGCTCGATTTATTTGGGCGGAAAATCGCCGTCAATATCTGCTACGAAGACCTCTTTGGCGCTGAGTTGATCTCCAGCCTGCCGCAAGCCGGGCTGATGCTCAATCTCTCGAATCTCGCCTGGTATGGCGATTCGTTCGCCCAGCCGCAACACTTGCAAATCGCCCGTGCCCGCGCGATGGAGACGGGCCGCCCCATGCTGCGTTCCACCAACACCGGCATGACCGTCCTCGTCCTCCCGGACGGTTCCGTCCCGGCGGTGCTGCCCGCTTTTACGCGCGGCGTGCTGGAAGTGGAAGTCCCCGCTTTCAAGGGGCTCACGCCTTACGCGCGATGGGGGGATGTGCCTGCGCTCGTGGTGGCGCTGATTGGGGTTGCCATTGTGGTGGGAGCGAAGCGGCGAGGCAGGGCGTGATATTCCTTCGAGGGTGTTTTCACTACTGAAATCAGTAGAATCCGCGTACTTTTCCACTTTCATGCAGATAGCGCGCGTACTGCAGATGGAAACAATGCTTCGATGTTGCTCATCAATGAGAGCAATACCCGTGTTGTTTTTATCCTGCCATTTTATGAAAATCGGGCGATCTATATTTCCTGTAAGCTCCTGTTTTATAGGCGATTAACGAAATGGCACTGATTGTCGCAGTGCTTGCCCTCTTGGATAAACTGAATCAGTCGCCTTTTTTTCGTACTCGCGCAGGTAGGGAACATAAAGCATATCTTGTTCGTTGATGTGTTCAATCCACCATTTTTTCAAAAATTCCAGTAGTAGCCTGTGATCCTTGTCGTTGAGAGTGTCGCGTTCGACACGTTCTGTTTCTTGAGCGAGGCTTTTATGTGATTCGATATGTTCTTCAAGAGCAGGATATTCTGCTGTTTTGAGAATGCGTTCCTCGGTGAGGAAATGGATACGGGAATAATTTTTTATCGTTTTGCTGATGAATGAACACAATGCGTCGTCACACATGCCCTTTTCTGTCAGGTAGTAAAATGAATTGATGATGGAAACGATGCCTCTGTGTTGCTCGTCAATGATGGGAACACCTGTGTCGTTGCGCTCTTGCCATTTTATGAAAAGCGGTGGGTACATGTTTCTGTCTCCTATAAGTGCCGAACCCGCTTGGAATCATGGATACGATGCGATTATCGTAGCCGCTGTTTTCCTGAACAGTGAAAAATTTGCGATCTGAATACAGATTCCGGATTGACATGCGTTGGTTCTTTGTTCTTCCGCAAGGGGAGAGGGGGGCAGACGTTTCCCCGGTAACGATTTTTCTGTTTTATTGAGAATAAACGCACGATAGCTACAGTCTATCACTCGTATGCCAAATTCCGATTGGCTTTTCGGACGATTTGGGGGCTATGATGCGTCCGGCGCTATCACAATCGATGTGACGGCGATCCAGACATAACCCGTTGTAATCCACCTCAAGGAGCGAGGCTCATGTGCAATTCTCTCATCAACACTCAGGTTCTCCCGTTCAAGGCGATGGCCTACCAGAATGGCAAGTTCATTGAAGTCTCGGACGCTACCATCAAAGGCAAGTGGGCGGTTTTCTTCTTCTATCCGGCGGATTTCACCTTCGTCTGCCCGACAGAGCTGGGCGATCTGGCCGACAACTACGCGGAGTTCAAGAAACTGGGCGTAGAAATCTACGGGGTGTCCACAGATACGCATTTCACCCATAAGGCATGGCACGACGCATCCGAGACGATCAAAAAGATCGAGTACCCGCTGGTCGGCGACCCCACGCACGTCATCAGCAAGAATTTCGGCGTCTATATCGAGCAAGCCGGTGTGGATGAGCGCGGCACTTTCGTGGTCGACCCGAACGGCACGATACAGATCATCGAGATCAATGCCGGCAACATTGGCCGCAACGCGCAGGAACTGCTGCGCAAAGTGAAGGCCGCGCAGTACGTTGCTGCCCATCCGGGTGAAGTCTGCCCGGCTAAATGGAAAGAAGGTGAAAAAACTCTCGCGCCTTCCATTGATCTTGTCGGCAAAATATAAGGTTCTAACGTCCCACGGCATTCGCCTGGGCAGCGGGCTGTCGGCCAGCGTCCAGGCGAATTTTTTTTGAGTCACCCCTGCCTGAAAGGCAGGGGATTCCTTGATACGGTCTTGGGGAGCCTCAAACTCCCAGTTACGCTTTGTCTCGCTTGACTCCGCCATTTATGGCAGAGATTGCGCGAGACCCGTGTTCATCAGTTTTTCAGCCTGCCACGGAGAATCCATCATGCTCGATGACAACATCAAGGCTCAGTTGCAAGCCTATCTGGAAAAAGTCGTCCAACCCATCGAGTTGGTGGCTTCTCTCGACGATGGCGAGGTTTCCCGCGAAATACGCGAGTTGATCCGCGAGATAGCGGCGCTTTCCGACAAGGTGAGCGCGCGCGAGGATGGCCGCTTCGAGCGCCGTCCATCTTTTGGTGTTGCCCGTGTTGGGGAAGCGCCGCGCATCCATTTTGCGGGGCTGCCGATGGGGCATGAATTCACTTCGCTCATCCTTGCCCTGCTGCAAACCGGCGGGCATCCGCCCAAGGCCGCGCCTGAGACGCTTGCGCAAATTTACGCGCTGGAAGGGGAATTCCGTTTCGAGACCTTCGTTTCGCTCTCCTGCCACAATTGCCCGGACGTGGTGCAGGCGCTCAATCTGATGGCGGTGATGAATCCTGGCGTCAGCCATGTGATGATCGACGGGGCGCTGTTTCAGGATGAAGTGGAAAAGCGTCAGGTCATGGCCGTGCCCAATGTTTTTCTCAACGGTCAGCCATTCGATCAGGGCCGGATGGAACTTGCCGGAATTCTCGCCAAGATCGACCCCGGCGCGTCATCGCGCGGTGTGGAAGCCATCTCCGCCAAGGAGCCGTTTGATGTGCTTGTGATCGGTGGCGGGCCTGCGGGTTCGGCGGCGGCGATCTATGCCGCGCGCAAGGGTATCCGTACCGGCATCGTCGCCGAGCGTTTCGGGGGGCAGGTGCTCGATACCTTGACCATTGAAAACCTCATTTCAGTCAAGGAAACCGAAGGGCCGAAGCTGGCTGTTGCGCTTGAAGAGCATGTGCGCCACTTTGATGTGGATGTAATGTGCCCGCAAAAAGCCGTGAGCCTCGTCTCGCCGCCGCAGCCCGGCGCGCTCGCCGAAGTGCAACTCGAAAGCGGCGCGGTTTTGAAAGCGAGGAGCGTGATTCTGGCGACCGGCGCGCGCTGGCGCGAAATGGGTGTGCCTGGTGAAAAGAAATTCCGCGCCAAGGGCGTGGCTTTCTGCCCACATTGCGATGGCCCGCTTTTCAAGGGCAAGCGCGTAGCGGTCATTGGCGGCGGCAATTCCGGCGTGGAGGCTGCCATTGACCTTGCCGGGATCGTTTCGCATGTAACTTTGCTCGAATTTGCTCCGGAGTTGCGGGCCGACGCGGTGTTGCAATCCAAACTTGCCAGCCTCCCCAATGTGACAACTGTCAGGAATGC
>WRJU01000140.1 GCA_009778425.1 Pseudomonadota bacterium | reverse complement strand
CCGTCGGAATTGTTTGCGCTGGCGACGGCAAGTAGACGTTCGAGCGCCGCAATCTCGTCTGGCCGCATAACGGGAACTTCCGGTGTGGCGATGGTTTCCATGTGGTCTCCTTTTTGTTTTGAATGATCCCGGTTTCTCAGCAGGGTTATTCGCTTCGCATCTGCGGAAACAGGATGACGTCGCGGATCGCGGGGCTGTCGGTGAGCAACATTGCCAGACGGTCGATGCCGATGCCGCAGCCGCCGGTGGGGGGGAGGCCGAATTCGAGCGCGCGGATGTAGTCAGCGTCAAAGTACATGGCCTCTTCGTCGCCCGCGTCCTTGGCTGCCGCCTGGGCGCGGAAGCGGGCGGCCTGGTCTTCGGGGTCGTTGAGTTCGGAGAAGCCGTTGGCAATTTCGCGGCCCGCGATGAAAAGCTCGAAGCGTTCGGTGATGTCGGGGTTGTCGTCAGAGGCGCGAGCCAGCGGCGAGACTTCAACCGGGTAGTCGATGATGAAGGTGGGTTCCCACAACTCGGCTTCCGCCGAGGCTTCAAAAAGCTGTAGTTGCAGGCTGCCCAGGCCGCCGGGTTTGACCTTTTCGCCGAAATCCCGGATTTTTTGCGCGAGCCAGACGGGGTCGGCAAGCTGCGTTTCGGTAAAACCGGGATGATATTTGCGAATTGCGCCGGTGATGGTGAGTCGGGCGAATGGTTTGGAAAAATCGAGCGCGCGCCCTTGGTAAACAAAGGTTTCAGTGCCGAGCGCCTCACGCGCGGCCAGCCGGATCAGCCCCTCCGTAAAATCCATCAACGTCCGGTAGTTCGCGTAGGCTTCGTAGAACTCCATCATGGTGAACTCGGGGTTGTGCCGTGGCGACAGGCCCTCGTTCCTGAAATTGCGGTTGATCTCGAAAACTTTCTCGAAGCCGCCCACGACCAGCCGCTTGAGGTACAGCTCGGGCGCGACGCGCAGGTAGAGCGCCATGTCGAGGGCGTTGTGATGGGTCACGAAGGGCTTGGCCGCAGCCCCGCCCGGAATGGGGTGCATCATGGGCGTTTCGACTTCGAGGAAGCCATGTCCGCACATGTAGTTGCGGATCGACTGCACCAACCGGCTGCGGGCAACGAAAGTGAAGCGCGACTCCTCGCTCATGATGAGGTCGACATAACGTTGCCGGTATCGGGATTCGGTATCGGTGAAGCCGTGGAACTTGTCGGGCAGGGGGCGCAGGCTCTTGGTGAGCAGACGCAAGGTTTCGGCCCTGACGGTCAACTCGCCCGTTTTGGTCTTGAACAGCGTACCGACGCAGCCGACAATGTCGCCGATGTCCCAACGTTTAAAGTCGGCATAGACCTCAATGCCGACCATATCGCGCCCTACATAAAGCTGGAGTTTGCCGGACAAGTCCTGGATAGTGACGAAACTCGCCTTGCCCATGAGGCGCTTGAGCATGATCCGTCCGGCAACCTTGACTTCGACCGGGTTTGCTTCCAGTGCCCCAGGGTCTTTGTTCGCATATAGATCGTCGAGTTTTCCGGCGGTGTTTTCGCGCACGAAATCGTTCGGGAATGCCTGCCTGGCAGCACGCCATTGAGCGAGTTTTTCGCGGCGCTCAATAATGATATGGTTCTCGTCTTGGGGGGCGGTAGCGGCGGTGTTGTGATCGGTCATGGTCTGTCGCATGAAGAAAGCTATAATTATTGTCTCAGGCATGAACGCTTGGGGCAAATCGGGACGAAGGCTCGTAGCTCGTTACTTTATGCGCAATACCGGGGGATGGAAATGGGAATCGCTTTAGGTAATGCTTTTGGATGGCTTACGGATGTGGCAGGAAGGCTCTTTGGAACAAAGGCCGCTACCCGTTCACAGGAAATATCGGGTGAGCAGACGCCTGAGCCGGTTCTATTGGACTTTTTCAATGACAAAAAACAGTCTGGGCTATTCCATGACTTTCATTTCTCCGGAAGAACGACGCGCTACGTCATGGACAAGTCGCTGTGGCGCGATTTTGAAGCGTTCTACCGCGCTCCGCAGGCTTTGTCGTGCTGGCTGATTACCGGACCGGCAGGCGTAGGCAAAAGCCGCGCGGCGCTCGAATTTTGCAGGGCGCTGGGGACGGGACAGGCAGATTTCCGTTTCACGGACGAGGCCGCCGAATCGGATAAGGTGGAGCCGGTCATGGATGAGGCTTCCCCGACCTGGAAAGCCGGATTCCTGAACCTTGCGGGAACGCCTTTTTCGACCTGGAAAGACTGGGAGCCCAAACAGGATACCCTTCTGGTATTCGACCGGGCAACCAGGCATTACAACGATGGTTCCCGCCTCTGCACGGGATGGGTGGATGGCGAGGATGCCAGACATCGTTTCAATGTCGGCGAAATCATCAAACTGCTCGCCGCCAAGGCAGAACAGGGCTGCTTTGGGCCGTTCCGTGTACGCTTGTTGTTGCTGGAGCGAGAGCACAGGCAGCTCAGCCAGAATTGGTATAAGGATGTAGTGGCTCCTGCCCTGCGTTTCAGGGAAGACCCCACGCTGCTGCCGCCCATGACTCCGGAAGGGCTGTTCGGAATTGCGCAGGACATATGGAAAAACTTTGGGCAGGATGACACGGACGCACCCTGTGCCGCTTCCGATGCTTTCCTGGAAAAACTGTGTTCCGTGGATAGCGAGCGCGGGCCGCTCTTCGCCATGCTGCTGGCCACGGCAATGGCGACGGACGGAGGCACGGAGCCCGCGTTGACCCGGCACGACGTGCTGAAACTGACCCTCCAAGTCGGATATGAGCGTGTATTGCGGCTCGCCGGGGAAAAGAGCGCCATGCAGGCCATGAGAATCCTGGCGCTCTCCACCCTGACAGGCGGCAGGCTCGGCGCTTGCGATCTGGACAAGGATGACGCCTTGTGGGATTCCGGCCTGGGGCATGCGGCGAGCGGCGAGGAGGGCATTTTCTACCCTTGCCCCGTTGAACCGGAATTGCTCGGAGAATGCTTCATTCTGGGCAATATGGGGCAGGACGGCATTCCGGAAGGTGTACGCATCGGTGACGATGAGATGCGTACCCTGATCGTCAAGGCATGGGAAACCTGTTCTCCTGAAGTAGCGTATTTTTTCGAGTGTTGCGGACAGGATTTTTCGTCCGACCCGACCTGGATCGAGACACATTTCCTGAATTGCCACCTGGCCGATGTAGACACCCCGCTCTACATGCAGACCGCCGTCAACCTGGTGACCTGGTTTGGCAAAGGGCAACTCGATGCCGCGCGCAAGATTTACGACCACATGAACAGCGTCGGGAACGCGGGCATGTTCTGCCGCGAGCGAGCCGAAGTGTCGACGAACCTGATCCGCATCTACTGCGGAGCGGGGATGTTCGATGAGGCTTCTCCGATATTCCTGACCATGAACGCCCTGGGGGAATCGAAAGAAGTTCAACGCTGCCGTGCTGCAGCCTCTGTCTATCTGGTCGAAGGCTTGTGCAAGGCAAAAGAGCTTGTACGGGCAAGGGTGATGTTCGAAGGCGCACTGGCCTTTGAGGAAACGGAAGAATTCCTGCTTCCAAGAGCCCTGGCGCTGATCAGCCTGATCAACGGTTATGCCAGGGCGGGGGATTTCGCCGAGGCACGGCAATTATTTGGAAGTCTGACGAATTACGGAGATTCGGAAAATATGCGGATGCTGCGCGCCAAGGCGTCCGTCAACATGATCGTCTGTTACAGCAAGGCCGGACATCTGGGAGAAGCGCACACAATCTACGAGGGCATGCGCTCGCTCGGGGACGAAGCGAAAGTGCGCAAGGAGTATGTCAAAGCATCCCGCTTTCTTGAGTATTTCACCGCTACGGGGCAACTCGATAGCAAAAAACAAGGAAAGAAGCCGAAACGGTCTATCGCCGCGTCCGCCTGAGAGCGGGCGCGCTTTTCCCGACAAGGCCGAAAAAGTGAAAGCGCCCGCCTCTCCGGCGCAAGCGCGCGGGCAACTGGCTGAAGAACGCGCCGCCGTGTGGCTTGCCGATCATGGACTCAAAATCCTCGCCCGCAACGTGCGCTGTCGGCGGGGAGAACTCGATCTGGTCTGCCGGGAAGGCAACACCCTGGTTTTCGTCGAAGTGCGCCTACGCACGAATCCTTGCTTCGGCAGCGCGGCAGAGAGCATTACCGCCGCCAAGCGGCGGCGCATCATCTTCGCCGCGAAATGGTGGCTTCTCCGAGCCGGACGCGCGTATCAGGAGCGCCCCTGCCGCTTCGATGCCGTCCTGTTCGATAACGGCCTCGCCCTTGAACCGCAATGGATTCGTGGAGCGTTTGAGGGAGAATGACCCCAAGTTGCGTGGATTGCCGTCAATGGCTGATTGTGGAATTAGGGTAACATTGCGCCCTGACCGAATCATGCTCCGCCTGCGCGGATACCTGATGTGACTGCGCCCTCAACGCCCCCCACCAAGATTCCGGCCATTACGGTCGGTCTGCGTCCTTTCGATTTCCAGCCGCCCGCATCCGGCGAGCCCCCGGCAGTATCGACGCTGCTGGTTACGGTTTGCGCCCTGTCCGGCGGCGCTGTCCGCCTTGAATTCGCGCTCGAAGGCCGTATCGGGGCTTTGCGCGTACCGGAATCGGAAGCGCCACCGTCCGACCCATTATGGCAACACACTTGTTTCGAGGCGTTCATTTCCGCGCCGGATGGGGAACACTATCGCGAATACAACTTTTCGCCCGCCGGGCAGTGGGCGGCGAGCGAATTTCTGCACTACCGCGAACATGGGCATGCGCTCGGAGAGGAAAATCCCGCGTTACTGCCCATCACGAGCGACCGGCGCGAAGACCGGCTCACCCTCACAGCCGAAGTGCCGCCCGTGCTCTTGCCTACCTCGCCTATCCTGCGGATCGGACTTGCGGCGGTGATCGAGCGCGAAGATGGGAACCTCGAATACTGGGCCGTCCATCATCCGGCTGAACGCCCCGATTTTCACCATGCCGACGGCTGGACGCTGCGGCTCGACAAACGGTTGGTGACTCAATGAATTCCCGATTCCTGACTGGCCTGGAACGTCTGCTCGCCGAACCGGAACTGGCTCGCCCGCTCGCGGGTCGCCGTGTGGCGCTGCTTGCCCATCCCGCCTCGGTCACGGGGGGGCTCGTCCACGCGCTCGATGCGCTGGCAAACCTGCCCGACGTAAAATTTTCCGCCGCGTTCGGGCCGCAACATGGATTGCGCGGCGACAAGCAAGACAACATGATCGAGTCGCCCGACACCATCGACCCTGTGCACGGCATCCCCGTGTTCAGCCTCTACGGCAAGGTGCGCCGCCCAAGCGCGGAAATGATGGACAGTTTCGATGTCCTGCTCGTCGATCTGCAAGACCTGGGCTGCCGCATCTACACCTTCATCACCACCCTGCGCTATGTTCTCGAAGAAGCGTCCCGTTACGGCAAATCGGTCTGGGTGCTCGACCGCCCCAATCCGGTAGGCCGCCCAGTGGAGGGGCTGTTGCTGCGTCCCGATTGGGAGAGCTTCGTCGGCGCGGGCGCGTTGCCGATGCGTCACGGCCTGACCCTGGGCGAACTGGGGCGCTGGTTCATCGCCACCCTGGGGCTGGATGTCGACTACCGCGTCATCGAGATGGAAGGCTGGCGTCCCGACGACGCGCCGGGTTACGGTTGGCCGACCGGACGCGCATGGGTCAACCCAAGCCCCAACGCTTCCAACCTGTCAATGGCTCGCGCTTATGCCGGAACCGTGATGCTCGAAGGCACGACGCTTTCCGAAGGACGCGGTACGACCCGTCCGCTCGAACTCTTCGGCGCGGCAGGTCTTGACGTTCCCGCCCTGCTCGGCGCGATGCGCGCGCTCGCGCCACTATGGATGGAAGGCTGCCGTCTGCGCGCATGCTGGTTCGAGCCGACTTTTCACAAGCACACCGGGCAGTTGTGCGCGGGGGTGCAAATCCATGTCGAAGACGGCCATTACGACCACGACGCTTTCCGTCCGTGGCGGCTGATGGCGCTTGCCTTCAAGGCACTGCGCCAGATCGAGCCAGATTATCCGCTGTGGCGCGATTTCCCTTACGAATACGAATACGACCGTCTGGCCATCGACTTCATCAACGGCAGCCCGTTGTTGCGCGAATGGGTGGATGACCCTGCCGCATTGCCCGCCGATCTCGATGCCCTGGCAGCGGCGGATGAGGCCGCCTGGAGCGAGAGCCGCCGCCCGTTCCTGCTTTATCTCTGATCCCTGATTTTCGCGGAAACCCAGCCTTTCCCGGAGCGCCAACATGACGACAAACGCCCTCAAGATATTTGCCTGCAACTCCAACGAACCGCTTGCCCGCGAGATTTGCAGCCGGCT
>WRJU01000139.1 GCA_009778425.1 Pseudomonadota bacterium | reverse complement strand
CGCCCCGCTTGCCGCCGGTTTCATCCTGCCGGAAGCAAAACTGGCTGTTCTCACCGAAACCGAGCTTTACACCGCCGCCCGCCCCCGTGGCCGACGCGACGCGCGCAAGGCCGCGACGATGGAAGGATGGCTGCGCGACCTCTCCGAACTCAAGATCAACGACCCGGTCGTGCACGCTTCCCATGGCATTGGCCGCTACCTCGGTCTTGTGCACATGAGTCTGGGAGAAGGCGAAGCCGAATTCCTGCACCTCGAATACGACGGCGGCGACAAACTCTACGTACCCGTCTCCCAACTGCACGTCATCACCCGCTACGCAGGGATCGACCCCGAATCCGTCGGCTTGCACCGGCTCGGCTCCGGACAATGGGAAAAAGCGCGCAAAAAAGCCGCCATGCAGGCGCGCGACACCGCCGCCGAACTGCTCGCCCTCTACGCCGCCCGAGCCGCGCGCCCCGGTGTGCGCTTCGACTTCAACGCCCACGATCTGGACGCCTTCGCCGAGGGCTTCGGCTTCGAGACCACCCCCGACCAGCAAAGCGCCATCGACGCTGTGGTCGCCGACATGAAATCAGGCCGCCCGATGGATCGCCTCGTCTGTGGCGATGTAGGTTTCGGCAAAACCGAAGTGGCCCTGCGCGCCGCCTTCGTCGCCGTCCAGGACGGCTATCAGGTCGCCGTCCTCTGCCCCACCACGCTGCTGGCCGAACAGCACTGCCAGACCTTCGCCGACCGTTACGCCGACTGGCCCATCAGGATTGCCGAACTTTCGCGCTTCAAATCCCCGAAAGAACAAACCCTGGCGCTCGCTCAGTTAGCCGAGGGCAAAATCGACATCATCATTGGAACCCACCGCCTGCTGCAAAAAGATGTCCGCTTCAAGCGCCTGGGGCTGGTCGTCGTCGACGAGGAGCACCGCTTCGGCGTGCGTCAGAAAGAAATCCTCAAGCAACTGCGCAGCGAAGTCGACATCCTCACCCTCACCGCTACCCCCATCCCCCGCACCCTGGGCATGGCGATGGAAGGGCTGCGCGAATTCTCCGTCATCGCCACCGCCCCCCAGAAACGGCTGGCCGTCAAAACCTTCGTCCAGAACATGAACAAGGGCATCGTACGGGAAGCCGTCCTGCGCGAATTCAAACGCGGCGGCCAGGTGTATTTCCTGCACAACGAAGTCGACACCATCGAAAACATGCGGCTCGAACTGGAAAAACTCCTCCCCGAAGCGCGTATCGTCGTCGGCCACGGGCAACTGCCCGAACGGGAACTCGAACGTGTCATGCGCGATTTCACCCAGCAACGCGCCAATCTCCTGCTCTGCACCACCATCATCGAGACCGGCATCGACATCCCCACCGCCAACACCATCGTCATCAACCGTGCCGACCGTTTCGGCCTGGCGCAACTGCATCAACTCCGTGGCCGGGTCGGACGCAGCCACCACCAAGCCTATGCCTACCTCCTCACCGACCCCGACGCCAAACCCACCCCGCAAGCCAGGAAGCGCCTCGAAGCCATCTCCATGATGGAAGAGCTCGGCTCCGGCTTCTACCTTGCCATGCACGACCTCGAAATCCGGGGCGCGGGCGAAGTCCTCGGCGACCAGCAATCCGGGGAAATCGCCCAGGTCGGTTTTTCCCTTTACAGCGAAATGCTCAAGCGCGCCGTGCGCGCCCTGCAATCCGGCCAGGAACCCGGCATCGAAGGCCCGCTCGAAGCCGTCTCCGAAATCAACCTCCACACCCCGGCGCTCCTGCCTGCCGACTACTGCCCCGACGTACAGGAACGCCTCACCCTCTACAAGCGGCTCGCCAACTGCGACACCGAAGACGAACTTATCATTTTGCGCGAAGAACTCGTCGACCGCTTCGGCGCGCTCCCCCCGCAAACGCAAGCCCTGATCGAAACCCACCGCTTGCGCCAGCTCCTGCGCCCCTGGGACATCCTCAAACTCGATGCCTCTCCCACGCAAATTGCCATCCAGTTCGGGAAAAACGCCCCCATCGACCCCGTAAAAGTGATTCTCCTCGTCCAGCAAAACAGACATACCCGCATGTCCGGGCCGGACAGGCTCATCCGTCAGGCGGATTTTCCTGAACTACGGCAACGGGTGGAAGGAGTCAAAAGGCTGCTGGAGGAAGTGCGCCAGCCGGAGCCTTCCTCCTGAGAAAGGCCAAACTCAATACCCCAATTCCCCCAAAGAAGCCGCGTCTTCCGGCTTGGCCAAAGGAGCAGACGAAGCCGCTCCGCCGGATTGACGTGGCCTCATCGGACTGTCTGGACGGGATTGCGGGACGGGCGTAGGAGGAACGTAGTCTCGTGCGGTAGGGGGGGGATTCATCAAATCGCCCGTCAAGAGTTCGTCATCATCCATCATGGGGTCTTTCAACGGTGGCGGCTGGTTTTCAGAGTAATAGAAATCTTCGTGATCCCCTTCTCCAGCCAAGGCGCTGCTGATGCCTTGCGGGCGGACGAGGAAAGTCTCCGGAACATTGGCAAGCGCAACCCGCATGTAGTCGATCCACATCGGAAGCGCCGCCGTCCCGCCCGTCTCGCCGCTGCCCATATTGCGCGGCGTCGGAAAACCGATCCACGTCACAGCGACAATCGCGGGGTTATAGCCGCAGAACCAGGCATCGCCATAATCGTTGGTGGTTCCCGTCTTGCCGGCAATGTCCTTGCGGTTCAGGACGCGGGCGCGGGAACCCGTACCGCGGCTCACAACATCCCGGAGCATCGAATCCATGATCCAGGCATTGCGCGCGTCGATGACACGGGGCGCGTCCTCCCCTGCTACCTGCGAATCGAAATGAGCCAGACGATTGCCGTTGACATCCTGGATTTCCTTGACCACGAACGGGTGAATGCGATAGCCGCTATTGGCGAACACCGCGTAAGCCAACGCCATCTCCCACGGGGAAGCCGAACCCGCGCCCAGGGCCATCGTCAGGTAAGGCGGATGATTGCTGGTATCGAAACCGAAATTGGCAATGTAGCTCCGGGCATATTCTGGCGTAATGTCTTCGAGCACGCTGATGACCGGGATGTTTTTCGAGCGCGCCAGCGCGTCGCGCATCGTCATCATGCCGTCAAATTTCCTGTCGTAATTGTTCGGCTCCCAAGCCGTGCGCCCCGTGACCCCCACCGGATAAAACAGATGTTTGTCTTCAAGCAGCGACCCCGGCGCGTATCTCTTTTCGAGGCTGGCCGAATAGACGAAGGGCTTGAAACTGGAACCGGGCTGGCGCTTGGCCATCGTGGCGTTATTGAACTGGCTGCGGTTGAAGTCGAACCCGCCGACCAAGGCGCGCACCGCGCCCGTCCTGGAATCAATCGACACCAGAGCGGCTTCCACTTCCGGAACCTGGGTCAGTTCCCACCCCTTGCTCCCGCCCCCATTGCGAATACGCACCAGCGCCCCCTGGCGCACCCGCCGCGTCTGCGGCGCATTGGACGACAACATGGGCATGGCAAATTTCAGCCCGCTCTCCGTGATCTTGATGAGTTCGCCGTTGCGATACACGACGACTTCTTTCGGCGAAGCGTTGACGACTACGGCCAGAAGCAGGTCGCCGTAATCGGACAGCTTTTGCTCGCCATCGTCTTCGCGCGCCTTGATCAGTTCCTCGTCGATTTTTCTGGCAAGCTCCCCGTCGATTTTTTCTCCATCCAGCTTGCCCTCCGGCAAGGCGATGTACTTTTCCGGACCACGATAGCCGTGACGGCGGTCATAATCCATCACCCCCTGGCGCAGGGCATCGTAAGCGGCTTCCTGTTCGGCGCGGGTAATCGTGGTGATGACCTTCATGCCGCGTTGGGTCGCTTGCTCGCCGAACTGGTTGACGGCGATCAGGCGCGCCATCTCGGCCACGTACTCGGCATGAACCGGGCTGATAACGATCGGGTCGCGCGCCGCACTCCCGGAAGTCGTCTTCAAGGGTTCCGCCAATGCCGCTTGATATGCGTCCTTGTTAATGAAATTAACATCCCGCATGCGTGCCAGTACATAGGCTTGCCGCCTCTTCGCGCCCGTCGGATTGACAATCGGGTTCAGGATGGACGGGCCTTTGGGCAGCCCGGCAAGCATGGCGATTTCGGCAAGCGAAAGTTCTCCAAGCGACTTGCCGAAGTAAGTCTGGGCAGCCACTTCAAAACCGAAGGCGCGCTGCCCGAGGAATATCTGGTTGATGTAAAGCTCAAGAATCTGATCCTTGCTGAGATTGTGTTCGATCTTGAGCGAAAGCAGGATTTCGTACAGCTTGCGGATCATGGTTCTGTCACGCGTCAGGAAGAAATTGCGCGCCACCTGCATCGTGATGGTCGAAGCCCCCTGAGAACTCTTGCCGGAACGCAGGTTGGCCAAAGCTGCCCGCAGAATCCCGGACAGATCAACCCCCATATGCTCGTAAAAATGCGTGTCTTCCGCCGCTATCAGCGCATGCTTGAGCGCGACAGGAACATTTTCGATCTTGACGGGCGCGCGCCGTTCTTCGCCAATCTCCCTGATGAGGAAGCCATCGGCGGTATATACCCGCAAAGGGACTCGCGGCTGGTAGTGGGTCAGGACATTGAGATCGGGCAACTTGGGCCAGATCAAAATAGAGACCGTGACCAGCATGGCAAGCCCGATCACCGCCGACACCGTCATTCCTGCTAACGAATAAAGCGCCCATCGTGCCGCTTTTTTCATGTTCCAACTCATCTTCCAGCGCATCGTGCTCTCATGTGAGAAAGTCGAAGGGCGTCATTATAGTAGCTAGCCGGTTCGGACGGCACGGAACCATCGACGGCATCCGCCGCATGCCCAAATGAAGAAGGGAGGCTCCAAGCCCCCCTTCGATACATCCCTTGCTCGGGAAGAAAAATCAGGGAACCGGATTACCGGCTCGCGTCGCGGCGGCGGCGAGCGACGACGCCAACCATGCCGAGACCCGCCAGCAGCATGGCCCAGGTTTCCGGCTCTGGAACCGGGTTCATATTGGCCAAGTAAAGCATATTCCCCATCGCCGACCCGTCCGACCTGAAATTGTTCATCACGAAGACAGAGTAGTACCCAATTTCCGTGTAGAGCTTGTCCGGGTCATAGACAGACAACCAGTAATTTTTGTCGTTATTTATGCTCAGCAGGGACTGCAAATACGGGTTGCTGTTGTCCCACAGATTCACTCCCAAACCACCCTGGTTATCCAGCCTGATCCTGTCCTGATTGGTCAGGATGGTAAAGGCTGTCGTGAATGCGGGATTCGCAGTGGAAGTTGGAATTGCGAAAGGCCCACCATATTGCCCTTGCGTGATATACATCGTGTAGATGTAGGCCGCCCCCACCGACAGGGTAGCATTGTTACTATTGGTTCCGGGATAGGCTGTCGAGGTTGAGAATCCGTTGTAATTGAGCTGAGCCACCCCTCCGCCGCCGTCGGTATTGAAGGTGAGGCTCAATGCTGTGCGCATCGTAGAGAAGTAGTCCGCCACCACGCATGAATCGTCAGGATAGGCACCGAGATCGGCAAATTCATACCGATCATCTGCGTTGAAAATCCTGTACAGATTGGCGTCTCCATTCACGATACGGAAGTGAAGCCCCGTCCCGTTATTCATGCCGTTGAACTGGCTGACGACCTCCCAGGCTCCCAGGCTGACGCCATTGACAACCTCAGCCGATGCCGTCCCCCATATTCCGCCTACAAAAACGAGCGCGGCAACCTTGCCCATAAGCTTTGCTTGCTTCATTATCCCCTCCTGCAAAAAAAACGATACCACAGCCTTTTACAGGAAGCAATAATCGAGCCGACCTTTATGTTGTTCATTACAAAGAAATAATTTTTACGCATAAAATAAAGTGTAAAAAAAATCGACATAATCCCGAATATTACGAAACATAATTAATCTATACAGACAATCAAACACCGCAATAGCAATAGAGTAAATCTATAAAAACAATTTCCCGATCACACCCTCAAAGTCGCTTTTCCTGAACACACCGCGTTGACGCAGCACGACTTCGCCCCTGCGGTCGATGAGCAAGGTAAACGGCAGGAAGGCTCCATCATTGCCAAGCGCCTGCATCAAGGCAATCCCACCCTGTTCACCGGCAAGCGCGGCGGGATAGCTCACCTGGTAGGCGGTAAGGAATTCACGCACCTTGACCGGGTCTTCCTCCAGCGCGATGCCAAGCACGGCCAGCCCTCGCTCTTTGTATTGCGCTTGCAGCGCCATGAGTTCCGGGAACTCGTCGCGGCAAGGGACGCACCAGCGCGCCCAAAACTGAACGATAAGCGGTTTGCCCCGAAAATCGGAAAGCGCCATCGGCTTGCCGT
>WRJU01000138.1 GCA_009778425.1 Pseudomonadota bacterium | reverse complement strand
CCATGAAGCCTTCATCAAAATCGCATGTTGCCTCATTTGCTGGCGGCAGTTGAAAAAAGAACAAAATTCTTTTTGTTAGGGGTTCTTAAAGAGGTTCGAGCTTTGATAAACAACCTTGCCCCTGTTGCAAGCAAGGCAAAGCCCAACAAGAGCAGAACCCCGAAACCTGTCCAACGCACAATGCTGGATAGCGGCAGCATGAACACAGGCGGGCAAAGCCACATACCCAAAAAACATGCGAATCCAACCGCCAAAGGAGGTATCTTCAGTTCAAGAAAAGACATCATACGTTTCATAAAATTCCCCGCCAGCAAGTGTAGGGTAGATAAGGCCGAAGGCCGCCATCTACCCATCGTATCTTCTGATGTGAAGCATCGCAAATTGATAGCGCTTCGCGCCAAAAGGGGGAATGGTGAATTGCGCCGTTTCGCGGCTTATTCACCCAGCGAGTTGCGCTTTCGGCGTCGGTCTTGTCCCTGTTGTTTCAAGGCGATGTCCCTGTTGAAGAGTGCCGATGCGACGACATCGCGCACGTTGGGTAACTCATCGTTGCCAAAGCGGCGGTCGATGCCGTTAAAAATGGTGATGGCTTCCTCGGTCTTGTCCTGTTTCCCCAAGGCAACGCCCTTACAAAAAAGCGCTTTTGCGACCTGTTCGCGCACACCAGGCGTCTCGTCCTTGCCAAACCGATGGTCGATGTCGTCATAAATGGCGATGGCTTCCTTGGCCTTGCCCTGTTCATTCAAGGTAAAGCCTTTGTTGAAGAAAGCCTTTGCGACCTGTTCGCGTATGCCGGGCGTCTCGTCGTTGCCAAAACGGCGGTCGATGTCGTTATAGATAGCGATTTCTTCCGTGGTCTTACGCTGTTTCATCAAGGTAACGCCCTTACAGAAGAGAGCCCTTGCAACCTGTTCACGCACACCGGGCGTCTCGTCCTGGGCGAACCGGCGGTCGATGTCGTCATAGACGGCGATAGTTTCCTCAGTTTTGCCCTGTTTTTCCAAGGTAATGCCCTTGTTAAAGAGAGCCAATGCGACGACTTCGCGCACACCGGGCGAGTCGTCCCTGCCAAAACGGTTGTCGATGTCGTCATAGATGGTGATTTCCTCTTCGATCTTGCCCTGCTCTCCAAGGATTGTCCCTTTGCATAAGAGAGCAATAGAAACTCCTTCCTTGATAATCGGATTGCCATCATCAGCGAAATCATTGTTGATGACTTCATCAAGTTTCTTGATTGCCTTTTCCAGCAGTTCAACGGCATGCACTTTGCTCGTTTCAGTATAGTTTGTTTGTGAGTAAAAATTCTGAGCACGAAGTAATCTAATGTTCATATAATTCAGTTTATGATCGTCAGACACGTCTGCATTAGTAATAAGTTGCTTGTTGCGTTTTTCCGCTCGTTCTAAATAATTGTCGGTTTCCTCAAAATTTTTTTCTGCTTGTGGATTCTCTTTTCAATGCTAACAGGCGTTGAGTCTCTGGATCAGAGCTTGGGTTTTTAAGAAATTCCAAGACTGATCTAGCTATTTCATTTTTTGAAAAAACATCATCAATGGTGATACTACTTATACGGATACTATTATCAGTATTTTGACATTCATCTTCTTTATAAACTTGAGAAGTTTTCACGTTCGGAGAATCTGCGCTAGAGGCTTTATTTTTCAGCACTTTAAAGAATAGAAGCACTATAAAAGAGAGTGTCGCCACTGTCAGAACAGTAAACGCAAGTTTTTCTTCCTGACTCCAATTCAAAAACAAGGAGTTTATTGCCGCTATCATTGCGCCGATGGAAATGTCAGGCGAATCCATGAAGTGTCTCCGAGTTGAAGCGTCTTTGCGGATGTCAGTATACGTATGTTTGGCAAATAGTGAATATACGTCATAGGGACAGTGTTTTTCTGGCCACACAAACGCGGAAGGCAGCCCGACGAGCTTCTATTAGCTGCAGGAACTTGAATAAGAGGCTTGTTTGTTCTAGACTAAGTCCGTAAGACTAAGTTTATAAAGCTTCTCAACGTGCACACCTACAATATCCACGATGCCAAAACCCATCTCTCCCGGCTGGTGGAGCAGGCTGCCAAGGGAGAATCGTTCTTCATCGCCAAAGCGGGCAAGCCGATGGTCAAGGTGATTGCCCTCGACACGCCGGAGCCTTCTCAAGCTAAACGGTTCGGTTTCATGGCGGGGCAAATCAGCGTACCGGACGATTTTGACCGGATGGGTGAAGCGCAGATCGTAGCGATGTTTGAAGACGGCAAATGAAGCTGTTGTTGGATACACATCTCCTGCTCTGGGCGGCGCAAGGCTTGGAGTATCTTCCCCCAGACGCGCAGAGCTTGATGAGCGCGCCCGAGAACGATCTTTTCTTCAGTGTCGCCAGCCTATGGGAAATCGTAATCAAGCGCGGCTTGGGGCGGGATGACTTCAAGGTCGACCCGCGCGTACTGCGGCGCAATCTGCTGGACAACGGCTACAATGAATTGCCGATTCACAGCGCACATGTGGTCGCTATCGACGCCTTGCCTCCAATCCACAAAGACCCCTTCGATCGTCTTCTTGTCGCTCAGTCTATTGTCGAGGGCATCACACTGCTGACGGCGGATGCGCGTGTCACCGAATACCCTGGCCCGATCCAGCGGGTTTAAGTGGGCGTGGCTGATGAATAAAAATGCTGCTTTCGTACAGCAAATCAGCCGTTTCGCCGAGTCTGGACAAGATTCGATGTTCTGTCTAAAATAAAGCTAGATACTTTTATCAAAAGTCTAGCCATGTTGAGCGTTCCGTTAGCTGAAGCCAAGAATCGTTTATCAGAACTCATCCTTCGTGCTGAGAGCGGCGAAGACGTAGCCATCACCAAGCGCGGCAAACCCATGGTGCGGCTGGTTCCTGTGGCAGAATCTGCCTTGGATCGACAAGCCGAGGTTGCTGAAGTTTTCCGTCGCCTGAGTCTGCTGTCGCGCGGGATGCGCCTGGAAGGCGATCTGAAAGCCGTTGCGCGCGAAGGGTTGGATTGATGGCTTTCGTGCTCGACAACTCCGTGGTTTGCGGCTGGATTCTGAAGAATCAGTCTTCGGATTACAGTACAGCTATTGCCAGACGACTGGAACGGGAGCGCGCGGTTGCGCCGCCATTGTTGCGGCTGGAGATCGTCAACGTGTTGCGTACCGCTTGCAAGCGCCAGATTATGATCGCCAGCCAAGCGCAGGAATTGTTGGCGCAGTTATCCCGCTTACCTGTCGAAATCAATCCTAATTCCCCCGAACCCGGTCTGCTGTTGGGTCTGGCGCTACGCTTTGATCTGACGGTTTACGACGCTGCCTACCTCGAACTGGCATTGCGTATGCAACTACCCATCGCCACGCAGGACGCGGCACTTGCCGAGGCTGCGCGCATTGCGGGCGTGGGTGTGGTGGAGTGTGAGTTGTAATCACATGAATAACTCCAGCAACATCGCCACGCTCGGCCAGGTTTTCACCCCCGAACCCGTCGTGCGTACCATGCTGGACTTGCGCGCGAATCAAGGGCGCATACTTGAGCCATCGGCGGGAGAGGGCGCGTTTTCGCGTCATTTGCCGGGATGCGCCGCCATCGAACTGGATGCCCGCGTTGCGCCGCCGGGGGCAACGGTCATGGACTTTTTCGATCTCCCCGCAACGGAACGGTTCGATACCATCATCGGCAATCCGCCCTACGTGCGCTGCCAGGATATTGCCCCGGAAACCCGCGCGCGCCTGCATTCAAAACTTTTTGACGGGCGCTCGAACCTCTTTCTTTTTTTCATCGAAAAAAGCATCCGCCACCTTACCGACGGCGGCGAATTGATTTTCATCGTGCCGCGCGAATTCATCAAAATGACCTCGGCGGCAAAGCTCAACGACTGGCTCACCACACAGGGCACGATTACGCACTGGATTGAGACCGGGGACACGCGCCTTTTCACGGACGCGACGCCGAATTGCGCGATTTTCCGCTTCGTGCGCGGCGATTTTTCGCGCTGCACCCTCTGGCGGCGGTTTGGTGACGTGCAATGGGACGCGCGGGAAATGGTGCATCTGCAAGGGCAAATCGCTTTCACCCATGCACACCTTTGTGTGCCGCTTGCCGATCTGTTCGAGGTCAAGGTAGGGGGGGTGTCGGGAGCCGACAGGATTTATACCCACCCGGAAGGCAATCTCGAACTCGTCTGTTCGCGCACGGCCACGACCGGGGAAACCCGGCGCATGATCTACGGCCTTCGCCATCCTCACCTGGAACTCCACAAGGAAACGCTGCTTGCGCGCCGGGTTCAGAAATTCGATGAAACCAATTGGTGGAAATGGGGGCGCGACTACCATAAATCGGCGGCAGCCCGCATTTACGTGAATGGAAGGACGCGGAACAAACGCCCGTTTTTCAGACACCAATGTAAGGCTTACGATGGTTCCATCCTGGCGCTGTTTCCAAAAGCGGAAATGGACATCGACCGCGCCATTGAGTTGTTCAATGATGCTGTACCTTGGGAAGAGCTTGGTTTTATCGTGGATGGTCGATACTTGTTTACTCAGCGCAGTCTGGCGACCCTGGTGTTGCCCGAAGTTTTCGCCAGCTTGTGTTCGGTAAAAAACGCGGCATGAAGAGGTAAAAGCGATGAATCCGTGGAGAAGGGCGCTCCTGCGCGTCTGCTTGGTCGGCTGCGTATTGCCGATGATCGGCTGCGGCGGCGACAAGCCGCACTTTCACAATACCGACATCACCGGCGCAAACTATGGCCGCGACTTCGCGCTTCTCGATCCCGACGGCAAAATCCGGCGGCTCGCCGACTTTCGGGGCAAGGCCGTGATGGTGCTTTTCGGCTTCATCCAATGTCCGGACGTGTGCCCCACTGCGCTACAACGTGCCGCCGCCGTTCGCCGCCTGCTCGGAGCCGACGGCGAACGGCTTCAGATCATCTTCATTACCGTCGACCCTGAACGCGATTCTCCCGAAATCCTGCGCGAATACAGCGCCGCTTTCGATACCGATGTCCTTGGTCTTTACGGTACGCCTGAAAAAGTACGCGAAACGGCGGACGCCTTTCGGGTTTATTTCCGCAAAGTGCCCACCGGTGGCAGCTACACCGTCGACCATTCCGCGACCAGCTACATTTTTGACCCCGAAGGCCGCTTGCGGCTGGCGGTGGCATACCAGAGCACTGCAAAGTCCATTGCCGACGATGTGGCGCTTCTTCTTCACCCTTCATCAATCAGCAACAAGGAAGACCAATGATGAAACTTCACCTGCCCATGATTCTTGCCGCGATGCTTTTCGCCGCCCCTGCCGCCCATGCCCAGGTCAACATCGCGGAAGCGTGGGTACGCGCGACCGTTCCAGAGCAAAAAGTCACCGGCGCTTTCATGAAAATAACCTCTCCGGTCGATGCCAAGCTGGTGGACGTTCACACTGTCCTGGCCGGACGGACGGAGATTCACGAAATGGCCATGGTTGGCGACACCATGAAAATGCGCCAGATTCCGAACCTTCCCCTACCGGCGGGCGCGACCGTCGAACTCAAGCCGGGCGGTTTTCATGTAATGTTGTTCGACCTCACCTCGCAGGCAAAGGAAGGCGACATCGTGCCGCTCACCCTCGTGATCGAAACCGGGGGCAAGCGGGAAAATGTGGAAATCAACGCGGCAGTACGCCCACTGAATAAGCCCGCGCACTGACGGCTTGCGGGCATCCAGCGTCCGTGTCACCATCGCGCCCTCGCAGGCTCGGCAGCGTTACGCGGGTTTGCGAGGCTTCAGAGGAGGTGTGGCAGAGTGGTCGATTGCACCGGTCTTGAAAACCGGCAACGGGCAACCGTTCGTGAGTTCGAATCTCACCGCCTCCGCCAGGTATGGAGAAGGTTTCTTGATTTGAAGTGACTCCCGAAAGTTGAATGGGTGTTCAACTTTCGGGAGTCACTTCAAATTTGATGGTGATGTTGGGGTTCGCAAGCTCACCCCAACGTGCACGACCTTCGCTTATCCAATTTGCGTCTGTGCTCACCCCCCAGCAACCGGAATCTTCCCAATCTTCGCTTGCCACTTTTTCGGCTCGGTCTGGTGCACGCTGATGCCGGTGGAGTCGACCGCTACCGTGACGGGCATGTCTTCGACGGTGAATTCGTAGATGGCCTCCATGCCGAGGTCGGCAAAGGCGACAACTTTTGCGGCTTTGATGGCTTTGGAGACGAGGTAGGCCGCGCCGCCTACGGCCATGAGGTAGGCGGATCGGTTGTCGCGGATGGCTTC
>WRJU01000137.1 GCA_009778425.1 Pseudomonadota bacterium | reverse complement strand
TCGCCCGAAGCAAGGCTCGCGTTTTCCGTACCCGCAGGGCGGCGGCGCACCTTGCCCGTGAGTTTCAGGCAAAACTCGTTGCGAACCGACTCGGCGGCCTTGAACATGTCCGGGCGATCCGGGTCGCACACGATTTGCGCGAGCCCTTCAATATCCCGGAGGTCGATGAAAATGACGCCGCCATGGTCGCGGCGGCGGTGAACCCAGCCGCAAAGCGTGACAATCTGGTCGAGATGAGCGGCCGTGACCTGGCCGCAATAGTGAGTTCTCATGAGAAGGATTCCAAAGGCTTAATCGGTTATGAGAATGCTGCTTTCCGGTGCGCGCGAGGGGGGCGCGACCACCCCCATCGAGATGATGTACTTGAGCGCCTCATCCACGCTCATGTCGAGTTCGATGACATCCTTTGAGGGCAGCATCAGGAAGAACCCGGAGGTCGGATTGGGCGTAGTGGGAACATAAATATTGATGTAATCGCCGCCGAGCCGCTGGGTGATGTCTTCCCCCGGGGCTCCCGTCAGGAAGGCAACCGTCCAGACGCCCTCGCGCGGGTATTGCACCAGCAGCGCCTTGCTGAAGGCCTTTCCGTTATCGGAGAAAAGCGTGTCCGAGACCTGTTTGATGCTGTAGTAGAGGGACTTGACCACCGGAATGCGCGCCAGCAGCGATTCCCAGGAACGCACGATTTTTTGGCCGAGGACGTTTGCGCCAATGACGCCGGTGGCGAACAGGATGAAGATTCCCAGCGCCACACCGAGACCGGGGATGTCGAAACCGAGGAGGGCTTTCGGATGCAGGTGTTCCGGCAGCCAGGGCATGATCCAGCCGTCCAGCGTGTTGACGATCCATGCCAGCACCGTAAAGGTGATGGACAGGGGAGCCCAGATCAACAGGCCGGTGATGAAATATTTTTTCACGCAGGAAAACCTGTCCCGGGCGTCAGGACGGATGGCAGGCGCAGTTGCCGCCGCAAGGCAATGGTGGAGCGTCCCCGGTTTTGCCGTTGTTTGCGCCGCACTTGAAATCGGTGGCGTACCAACCGCTGCCTTTGAGCTGGAATCCCGCCGCTGAGAGCTGCCTGACGTAGCGGCCGCTGTTGCAGGATGGGCAAACGGTGAGCGGGGCATCGCTCATTTTCTGAAGATGGTCTTTCTGGAATCCGCATTGTTCGCAGCGGTATTCATAGATCGGCATGGGAGCCTCCTTGGAACTGAACCGATAAGTCTAGCGCAACGTGTGCATACACGCAAAATGAGGGCGCATGCGCGGCGTTCAAGAGAGGGCTGTGGAGAAAATGGGCAGGAATGTGCTGAGTGCCTCACCCTGGAGCAGGGCAAGCAGGCCCGCAACGGCGAGAAAAGGCCCAAAAGGCATCGGCGTGTTGCGCCGCTGGCGCCCGAGCGCGATCAGGCCGATCCCGAACAGCGCGCCGACGACGGATGCCAGCACAATGGTCAGCGGCAGCGCCTGCCAGCCCAACCAAGCGCCGATGGCCGCGAGCAGCTTGAAGTCACCGTAGCCCATGCCTTCCTTGCCGGTTGCGAGCTTGAACAGCCAGTACACCGACCACAGGAAAAGGTATCCGGCCACGGCTCCGATAACGGCGTCTTCGAGGGGGACATTACCCGTTATCAGGTTGAAGATCAGGCCTATCCACAACAGGGGCAGGGTCAGGCTGTCGGGCAGCAGGCGGGTATCGAAATCAATGAAGGCCAGCGCGATCATGATCCAGGCGAAAACCAGCGCGCCCGCCGTGACCGGGCCGTAACCGAAGCGCCAGGCTACATAAGCGGAGAGCAGCGCCGTCAACAGCTCCACCAGCGGGTAGCGGACACTGATGGATGCCCGACAGTGACGGCAGTGCCCGCGCAGAAGCAGGAAACTCACGAGCGGGATGTTGTCCAGCATTGAGATCGTGTGTTTGCAATGCGGGCAGCGCGAACGCGGCGCGACGAGGTTGAAGCGTTCGGCCCCGGCAGTGGCCTCGCCACGAAATTCGGCCATTTCCGCTTGCCACTCGCGCTCCATCATCACGGGCAGGCGGGCAATGACGACATTGAGAAAGCTGCCTATGAAAAGGCCGAGCAGCGCGGCAAGCGCAATGAGGGTGAATGGATCGTCGAGAAAAGCAGACATGTAGTTGTAATCAGACAACGGCTCCGAGTTTGAAAATCGGCAGATACATGGCAACGACCAGACCGCCGATGACCACGCCGAGGAAAACCATGATCAGGGGTTCCAGCAGGGTAGACATCGCGGCAACCGCGTCGTCGACTTCCTGGTCGTAAAAATCGGCCACCTTGGAAAGCATGTGGTCGAGCTGCCCGGCTTCTTCGCCAATGGAGACCATCTGCACGACCATGGTTGGGAACATACCAGAATTTTGCATGGAAACGTTCAGGCTCTGACCGGTACTGACCTCGTTCTGGATGTTGCGCGTGGCGACCATGTACAAATGATTGCCAGACGCGCCGCCCACGGAATCCAAGGCTTCGACCAACGGCACCCCGGCAGAGAACATCGTCGATAGCGTCCGCGACCAGCGCGCGATAGTGGCCTTGCGGACAATGTCGCCCACGACCGGCAGTTTGAGCACCATACGGTCAACCGCGATCTGCATGGGTACGGATCGCTTGTAGACCGAAATGGCGGCCACGGCGCCACCGAACAGCAGGCCGAAAATGATCCACCAGTATTCGACGAAGAAATCGGAAATGCCGATGACCATCATCGTCGGCGCGGGCAGTTCCGCTCCGAAACTGGCGAAGACCTCTTTGAACGTGGGAACGACCCAGATCATGATGATGGTGATGACCACCATCGAGACGATCATGACGGCGCTTGGGTAGAACAGCGCCGACTTGATCTTGCCTTTGATCGCGAGGATTTTCTCCTTGTAGGTCGCCAGACGTTCGAGGATGGTATCCAGGATGCCGGCCTGTTCCCCCGCCGCGACCAGATTGCAGAACAGTCTGTCGAAATGTACCGGGAACTTGGAAAACGCCTGCGACAGGCTGGAGCCGGTTTCGACTTCCGAGCGGACTTCGTTGAGCAAGCGGGAAAGGCCGGGGTTCCCCGTGCCCTTGATGCCGATGTCGAACGCCTGGAGCAAGGGGACGCCCGATTTCATCATCGTCGCCAACTGGCGGGTAAAAAGCGAGATGTCCTTGTCTGTCACCTTGCGCCCACGGGACATGGCCAGTTTCTTGATCTTCGTTGGAGTCGTCCCCTGGCGGCGCAATACGGACTTGACGACGGAGTCGCTGGCCGCGCGCATTTCACCACGGACGAGTTTGCCTGTTTTGTCCTTGCCTTCCCAGACGTAGAGTTTTTCCTTTGCCCCGCCCTGTGGCGGGCGGGCAGGACGGGATGCAGGTACGGATGCTGTTGGCATGGATGGGGTTCTCCGTGTGGGCTTTGCGCCTTTCTTTTATGAATGAGCGGTCATTCGTTGGTCGCGGCCAGGACTTCTTCGAGGGAAGTAACCCCTTGCTGAACCTTGAGCAGTCCGGAGCGGCGCAAGTCGTTGACCCCCTCTCTTTCAGCCTGGGCGGCGATGTCCATCGAGTTGCCGCCGGTCATGATGATGTGAGCGATTTCTTCGCTGATAGGCATGACTTGATAGATGCCGACCCGGCCCTTGTAGCCGCTACCCTTGCAACGGTCGCATCCCCCCGGCCCGTAGAGTTGCAGGCTGCCATCGAGTTCTTCGGCGCGAAAGCCTGCTTGCAACAGCGATTCGATGGGGATATTGACCGGTTTTTTGCATGAGCACAGGCGGCGCGCCAAGCGCTGCGCCGTAATCATGATGACGCTTGATGCGATGTTGAATGGCGCGACTCCCATGTTTTTCAGTCGTTCCAGCGTGGTCGGCGCGTCGTTCGTGTGCAGGGTGGAAAGCACCAGGTGCCCGGTCTGGGCGGCCTTGACCGAAATTTCGGCGGTCTCCAGGTCGCGGATTTCACCGACCATGATGATGTCTGGGTCTTGCCGCAGGAAAGCGCGCAGCGCCGAGGCAAAGGTCAGTCCGGCTTTTTCGTTGACGTTGACCTGATTGATCCCCGCAAGATTGATTTCCGCCGGGTCTTCGGCGGTCGAGATATTGGTTCCTGATTTGTTGAGGATGTTCAGGCAGGTATAGAGTGAAACCGTCTTGCCCGAACCTGTCGGCCCCGTGACGAGCACCATGCCGTAGGGGCGTCCGACGGCTTCGAGCAGTGCCTGTTTCTGATCCGGCTCGTAGCCTAAGGCCTCGATGCCGAGCATGGCCGAACTCGAATCCAGGATGCGCATGACGATTTTCTCGCCGTGCAGCGTCGGCAGGGTGGAAACCCGGAAGTCGATGGATTTGCTTTTGGACAGGACGAGTTTTGTCCGGCCATCCTGTGGAACCCGCTTTTCGGAAATATCCAGCCGCGAAATGACCTTGATCCGGGCGGCAATCTTTTCTTTCAGAACCAGGGGCGGTTGCGCGATTTCGTGCAATATCCCATCGGTTCGGACGCGAATCCGGTAATACTTTTCATAAGGCTCGAAATGAATGTCGGAAGCCCCTTCATTGATTGCGTCAATCAACACTTTCTGGATGAATTTGACGATCGGGGCATCGTCGACGTCGGAGGCGGCGGCTTGATCTTCGCTTTCGCTCTCAAGCGCGACATCCGGGATGCCCAACTCATCTCCGATGCTGAGTTTCTCCAGCGTCTCCTTGGTGGAAGCCCCTTGCTGTTCGACGAATTTGGCGAGTTTATCGGCCTCGGCGATGACCAGCTCAAGCTGCATGCCCGTCTGGAAGCGGATTTCATCGAATGCCCGCATGTTCGACGGATCGGCGACGGCCAGGATCAGGCGGTTCGGATTGGTGCGCTGCGACAGGGCAAGAACCTGGTGTTTGCGTACCAGATTGGCGTCGATGACCTTGCTGGGCAGGAAATCCTGGTTGATTGCGGCAATGTCGCACAGGGGATAACCGAAGGCCTCGGAAGCGAATTGGGCGATGTCGCGGGCGCTCAACAACTTGCGGTGCGCCACCTCGTGCAGAAAGGCATTCGTCGTTCCATCGCCGACGCTGCATGCAATGGCTTCTGCTTCAGATAAACGGTTCTTCTGGACAAGCGCCCGCGCGAGCCCGCTCAATGCGGTTTGTGGATTGGCTGCCATTTCCCGCCCATTTGATTAAATGACGTTGTACGGTTTTAGCTGCGTAATGATATGGAGCGTAAAGTGCAATGCGCGCGCCACATCGCAACGATGTTTACCGTACCGCCAAGCCTTATCTGTGCAGCAGGACTTCTATCACGAACCTGCTACCAACATAAGCCAGCATCAGGGTGATGAACCCGGCCAGCGTCCAACGCAGGGCGACGCGGCCACGCCAGCCGCGAAAATGGCGGCCAATCAGGAGAATGGCGAAAAGAAGCCACGAAATCGTGGCAAAGACGCTCTTGTGGTCAAACCGGAAAGCCGTCCCGAAGAGGGTTTCCGTGAAAATGATCCCTGTCAGCAGCGTCAGCGTGAGCAGTACGAAGGCAAAGCCGATCAGCCGGAAGAGCAGCGCCTCCATCGTCAGCAGTGGCGGCAGGTTTGCCAATGCACGCGAGAGGCGGGCGTGGTGCAGTTGCTTCGTGGCCATTGCCATCAGCATCGCGTGCAGAGCCGCAAGCATGAACAGGCTGTACGCCAGCATGGCGATGATGAAATGGATACGGAAAACCGGCGAAGCGATATTGGCGTCGGAAAGCACATGGCTGGCAGGGAAAAACGCCGCCAGCGCACAGGCCAGCACCCCTGCGGGCAGCATGATGGCGCGCAGGCCGTCGAGCCGGTTGTACAGCGTCTCCACCCAGTAGAAGCAGATCGCCAGCCACACCGCGAGCGAGAGCGCGACGCTGAAGCCGAAACGCATCTCGCCTCCGGGAAAAATCGCCTCGTGCAGCGCGAAGCCATGCGCGAGCAGGGCAAGGACGAGCAGTGTGCGCTCGAAACGCGCCATGCCGGGAATCGGCTCGCCCGACGCAAGGGGACGAGCCGCGCGCGCGCGCCAGAAATAAAGCCCTAGCACGGCGTAAAGCGCGGCGGGAACGAGATGAAGATGCAGTAGAATCGCTTCCATAAGAACGGTTCAGTTTACTCCAGTTACCTCAATCCCTCCATTTTTAGCCAAATTGCCTGCCCAGGCAGGGCATGTGGAATTGATATGCTCGACAATCTTACCCAACGCCTCTC
>WRJU01000136.1 GCA_009778425.1 Pseudomonadota bacterium | reverse complement strand
GCGCCGACCATCGGTCCGAGCGCGCCCGCCATTTCCGAGACCACAGACAACCCGATGATGAGGCAAACGGTTTGCCAACTGAAAGGGGCAATCCACGCGAAAGGCAGATAGAGCGCGGCATCTGAGATGACATCCGACAGCTCGTTGAGATAGGCTCCAAGCGGCGTTTTTTGCCCGAATTCGCGCGCAAGCATCCCATCAACGGCATTCAGCGCCATGCGCAGAAACATCCAGAGTGGCACAAGCAGATACCAGAGGGGGACATTGCATCTGACGATGTAGAGCCATCCCCCGATGAGTATCGAGACGATCATCGCCAAGATCGTAACCGCGTTGGCAGTTACGCCCGCCACTGCAAGGCGGCGCACCAGCGGGCGCAATAACCCTTGAAAAGCGGGTTTCAATTGGTAGATGGAAATCATGCCATATCAAAAAATCTTTTCAGGATTCCTCACTGAGGCCAGTCAGCTAAAGCAGATGACGACGATGCGCCGACTTTCTGTTATTAGTCGTGTCAAACTACTTTGATTTTATAAAAATAACAACATCCATAGAACCAAACCCTAAGCAGGGGCAGATGGCTTCCTGCATGGAATTATCTGGCATTGGTCAGAAACGGGCGACCGGGGACGGTGAACATTCTCGCGCCGTAGGCGCACTAGAAAAGGGAGCCAAGACGCGCTGCTTCAACGCCACGACGAGCCAGGGCGTCGGCGCGTTCATTGCCGGGATGTCCGGCATGCCCTTTGACCCAGCGCCATTCAACCGTGTGATGCGCGGCAATCTCGTCGAGCATGCGCCAAAGATCGGCATTCTTCACGGGCGCTTTGCCTGATGTCAGCCAGCCACGCGCTTTCCAGCCGTGTATCCATTCGGAGATGCCTTTCTGCACGTACTGGCTGTCGGTATGCACCTTGACCGTCATCCCCTTGCGCTTGAGCTGTTCGAGGGCGCGGATGACGGCCAGTATTTCCATGCGGTTGTTGGTGGTCTGAGGGTCGCTTCCCCATATTTCCTTTTCGTGCGGGCCGCTTTTCAAGACCGCGCCCCATCCGCCGGGACCGGGATTGCCGCTGCATGCGCCATCGGTGTAAATGTCTATGGTTTCCATGTCTCTCCAATTTTTCTGCTGACTTTGTTCGGCAAGCCGCCAGAACCTCCCAGTTTACGCGCCACGGCGGGAAGGCTCGTGGCACGGTCGAGCTTCTGACGCCAGTTCGGCTGGATGAGGCGCGCGCCATGTACGCGCTTGATGCCGTGCAGAATCCACGCCGCCCCGCACATGGGCCAGCAGCGTTGACCAACATGGTCGAGCCATTTCCAGCGCCCCAGCCACTCGGGGGATTCTACCGCTGGCGCGTAGCAGCCGAATCGGCTGGACTGGACTTCAAAGCCGAGCACGGTAAGCCAATCGCGCACTTTGGGCGCGGAAAGATAGCGCCCGCACCACGGCCATTGGCCGCGCTTGCAGCGATAACAGCCCCACAGGCTGTACGGGTTGAAGCCGCAGACCACTACGCTACCTTCAGCTACCAGTACGCGCCCGGCTTCGCGCAGGAGTTGATGCGGCGTGGCGGAAAATTCGAGTTCATGGGCGAGCACCACCAGATCGAGGCTGGTGCTGGCGAACGGTAGCGCCGCTTCGTCGCAGGCCACCATGAGACGGGGCGGTATGCTCTGATCGTTTCTCGCCGCGCGCGCCGCGCAGACATGCAGCGGCATGCGGCTGGCGCGCAGCAGGTCGACTTCCGCAAGCCCGACCTGGAGCGCGTTGTAGCCAAAAATATCGGCAAGCATGGCATCGAGCCGCGCCTGTTCCCAATGGATCAGATATTCGCCAAGCGGAGTCCGCAACCACGGGCGCATGGCAGGGGAAAAATTCGTTTCAGTTTCAGTATTCACGGCAGTCGATCATGGTGATTTTTTGTCCCATGATAACGAGCTTGCGTCATCATTACGCTCTCGTCAAAACACACCCGCCTTTTTAATCCGGTCATGCCTACTTTCAAAGTCACCCCGCTTCCCTTTGGCCGCGACAACTACATCTGGCTCATCAGCAATGGCCGCCACGCGGTGCTGGTCGATCCGGGCGAAGCCGCTCCCGCGCTCGCGGCACTGCAAATGAACAAGCTCAAGCCCGCCGCCATCTTACTGACCCATCACCACAGCGACCACATCGGCGGCGTTGGTGAGATTGTCGCCCATTATCCGGGCGTCCCGTTATACGGCCCGCGCAAGGACGACATTGACCACGTCGACAATCCGGTGGGAAACAGCGACAGAATATTCATCGAGGCGCTGGAACTCGAATTGCAGGTCATCGATGTAGCGGCCCATACACACGGCCATGTCGCCTATTTTGGCCACGGCATGCTGTTTTGCGGCGATGCGCTTTTCTCGGCAGGTTGCGGGCGCATCTTTGAAGGGTCGCCGTCCGATCTCGAACTCGCGCTTGGACGCCTGGCTCGGCTCAACGACAAGACAAAGGTATATTGCGCCCACGAATACACGCTCGCCAACCTTGCCTTTGCCCGCGCAGCCGAACCGGAGAACGCCGCGCGCGACCGTTATGCGGCACGTTGCGAAGCCCTGCGCAGACAGGGCAAACCTACGCTGCCCAGCACGATTGCCATCGAGCGGGCCATCAATCCATTCCTGCGCACCGACGTGGAAAACGTCATCCGTTCGGTCGCGGTTCACTGCGGCACCCGTCCGGCCAATATGCTGACCTGCCTAGCCGCGTTACGCGCCTGGAAGGACGTGTTCCAGGGGTAAAATCATCCCCGTTTTGAAACTAGGCGCCTGTTGAACCCTACGCCGGGGCCGACCACCCGGATGACGCCCTTGACCTGTTTGACCTGGTTTCGTCCAGATTCCTTGGCATGGTAAAGAGCATCGTCGGCGGCCTTGATGAGCGCGGGGATGCCCGCTTCGCTGTCCTTGGGCGGGATGATGCTGGCCACGCCGATACTGACGGTCACAACCGGCGCAACCGTAGACCAGGCATGGTCGACACGCAGCGCGGCAATGCCCACGCGCATGTCCTCGGCCACCGCCAGCGCCCCTTCGGGGTCGGTCTCGGGCAGGATCACGGCAAACTCCTCGCCACCGTAGCGCGCCACCAGGTCATCCAGCCGCCGCGTCCTTTCCTGTAGCGTATGAGCCACGATCTTGAGGCATTCGTCGCCCATCTGGTGACCGTAGTGGTCATTGAACAGCTTGAAGAGATCGACATCGATCACCAGCAGCGAGAGCGGCAAGGCCGAACGCGAACAACGCCGCCATTCGTGCAACAGGGTCGTGTCGAAACGCCTGCGGTTGGCGATACCGGTCAGGCTGTCGATTGCGGACAGACGCTGCAACTGTTCATTGGCCTTTCGGAGTTTGTCCTGGGTCTTGCGCAGCGAGTCGCGCATATGCGCCATCCGGCGCATGGCGTGTATCTTGGCCTTGAGCACGACTTCGGAAACGGGCTTGATCAGGTAATCGTCGCCACCGGCATCTATCGCGCACTGCAAATCGTTTTCATCAGCGCGCGCCGTCAGGAAGATGATGGGCGTCCACCAGCCGTGGTGCTTCTCGAAACGGCGGATGCAGCGCGCCACCTCGAAACCGTCGATCCCCGGCATGATGATGTCGAGCAATACCAAGTCAGGCCGCTCCCGCCGGAACACTTCCAGCCCTTCCTCACCCGTCTTTGCGTGCAGAGCCGACAAACCCATGTTGGTCAGCCAATTGCACACCACGGTCGCGCTGGTGATCGTGTCTTCAATAATCAGGATTTTCATGACGGCGAAAACCGTAAACGCCTTTGTTGCCGGTAAGTAACATCCTACCAAGATAAAGCGGCCCGTGAATTTTTTTATGACACGATAACGTACAAGTTTAACGGCTTAAGTACAGGCGGGAACGCTGCAATCAGTCCGTCGCCAGGTAACATCGCACAGTGTGTCCGTGACCAAGATCACGCGCAACCGGGAATGTCGCGCGGCAAGCGTCATTGGCCAGCGCGCAGCGCGGGTGAAAATGGCATCCCATCGGCGGTGACAGCGGCGAAGGCGGTTCCGCCGCCACGCCGGGTTTTGTCGTACCCGCGCTTGCCTCAGCGTCGACACGGGGCACGGCCGCCAGGAGCATCCGGGCATAAGGATGAGCGGGCGCTTCCAATACCCGCGCCGCCGGGCCTTGCTCGACGATGCGGCCAAGATACATGACGGCCACTTCATCGGCCATGTAGCGCGCAACCGCCAGATTGTGGGTGATGAACAGGTAGGCCAGCCCCCGTTCCCGTTGCAGCTCGCACATCAGATTGAGCAACTGCGCCTGCACGGAAACATCGAGCGCGCTCGTAGGCTCGTCGCAAATGATGACGCGGGGGGAAACCGCCAGCGCGCGGGCAATGGCGATACGCTGCCGCTGGCCGCCGGAAAATTCGTGCGGGTAACGCCAGCGCATCTCCGGCAGCAGGCCGACCCGTTCGAGGAGTTCATCCACGACGCGCCGCCGGTTGCCGCCAACGCCCAAGCTCACCATGCCTTCTTCGAGAATGTCGCCGATACAAAGCCTCGGGTTGAGCGACGCGAAGGGATCCTGGAACACCATCTGTACCGCGCGCCGCATGCCGCGCACTGCCATGCGGTCATGAAAACGCAGCGGCGCGCCGTCGAAGCTCATTTCTCCCGCCGTGGACGGCATCAATTGCAGAATGGCGCGCCCCACGGTCGTTTTCCCGCAACCGGATTCGCCCACCAAGGCAAGGGTGCGCCCCGCTTCCAGGCGAAGGCTAACGCCGTCGACTGCCCGCACCCATCCTACCGTGCGCCGCAGCAGCCCTTTTTTCACCGGAAAATGCACCGCCAGCTTGCTCACTTCAAGCACCGGCGAGTTTGAAGAAGGATCAGTAGATGCCGCTGCCTCCAACGCCCCTCTGGCGATTTGCCTCCGCAGGGGCGTCTCAGTGCCATCCTCATAGCAATGACAGCGCACGCGACGCCCCTCTACCGCGCTCCAATCCGGCGCATCAATCCGGCAACGCTCAAACACGCGCGGGCAGCGAGAAGCGAAACGGCAGCCCGCAATCCCTTCTCCGAGCGAAGGCACACCCCCCGGCAGGGCATCGAGCATTCTCCCTCGCGCCGCACTGTCGGGCAGGGCTTTGAAAAGCCGTTGCGCGTAAGGATGCAGCGGCGCTGCGAAAAAATCTTCCCGCCGCCCCGTTTCGATCAATTCCCCGGCATAGAGCAGGCCGACGTGATGCGCCATGCGCGCCACCACGCCGAGATCATGCGTAATCAACAGCATTGCCATGCCGCGTTCGGCTTGAAGGCGGGCAAGTAAATCCAATACCTGCGCCTGGACGGTGACATCGAGCGCCGTAGTAGGTTCGTCGGCAATCAGCAGTTCAGGCTCGCCTGCCAACGCCATCGCAATCATCACCCGTTGCTTCATTCCGCCAGAGAACTGGAACGGATAGTCATCGAGCCGTTCCTGGGCGGCGGGGATACCGACTTCTTCGAGCAGGCGGCGCGCCTCGGCCCGTGCCGTCCCGCCCCTGAGCCCGCGATGCAGTGCCAAGACTTCCCCGATCTGCGCCCCGATGGTCATCACCGGGTTGAGGCTGGTCGCGGGTTCCTGAAAGATCATGCCGATACGCCCGCCGCGTACCCGCCGCATCTGCGATTCGGGCAGAGCCAGCAATTCTTCGCCACCCAGGCTGACCCGACCACCGGCAATCGCCGCCGCCTCGGGCAACAGGCGCGCAATGGCAAGCGCCGTCATCGACTTGCCGCAGCCCGATTCACCGAGCAACGCGAAAGTCTCTCCCGCCTTGATCGACAGCCCGACCCCTTCGACCGGGCGCACGGCGCGTTGCGCGCCGTGTATCGTTACCGTAAGCCCCTCGACTTCGAGCAGGCTCGCTGCCACGCGCGCCGGATCAGTCATGGCTCATGGCTCGTTTTCCCTATCCACCCGAACAGGCGGATGAACCCCGTTTAATGAACGAGGTGCCCGCCATGCCCATCATGGTCATCGTCGTCTTCACCGTGAACATGGCCATGTACAAGTTCTTCCTCCGTGGCAGCACGCACCCCTGTCACGGTCATATCGAAAATCAGCGCCACGCCAGCGAGCGGATGGTTGCCATCGACGACGACCTTGCCCTCGGCAAGCTCCGTAATCCGATAAAGAATCTCGCC
>WRJU01000135.1 GCA_009778425.1 Pseudomonadota bacterium | reverse complement strand
CGCGCCATCGAAACCCTTACGCGCAGCGTGGAAGGCCAGTTGCAGACGCTCTCCGGGCAAGTCAATACCCGGCTCGACGAAGGTTTGCGCAAGACCCACGACACTTTCACGAGCGTCATGGCGCGCTTGGCGGCGATAGACGAAGCGCAGAAAAAAATCGAAGGGTTGACCTCCAGTGTTGTGAGCCTTCAGGAAATCCTGGGAGACAAACGCGCGCGCGGCGCGTTCGGCGAAGTGCAGCTTGAAGCCCTGGTGCGCAACGCGCTGCCGCCAGATGCTTTTGCCTTCCAGGTGACGCTGCCCGGCGGCAGCCGGGTCGATTGCCTGCTCGACCTGCCTCCGCCCACGGGCAAGGTCGCTATAGATGCCAAGTTCCCGCTCGAAAACTATCATCGGATGTTCGACCCCGCCCTGGCGCAGGCCGACCGAAAGGCCGCGCAGACAGCCTTTCGCGCCGACGTGCGCCGCCACGTCGACTCCATTGCCGACAAGTACATCCTGCCGGGCGTCACTGCCGATGGCGCGGTGATGTTTCTGCCTGCCGAGGCGGTTTTTGCCGAACTGCATGCCTCGCATCCCGAGATCGTTGCCTACGCACAGGCGCGGCGGGTATGGATCGTCTCGCCGACCACCCTGATGGCGGTACTCAATACCGCCCGCGCGGTGCTCAAAGACATGGAAACCCGTCGCCAGATTCACGTCATCCAGGAAGAACTGGGGCGTCTGGCGAAGGATTTTGGGCGGTTCGACGAACGGATGAGCGCGCTGGCCCGTCATATCGGCCAGGTGAACAAGGACGTGGAAGAAGTCCACATTTCCAGCCGCAAGATCAGCGCCCACTTCCAGCGCATCGAATCGGCCCGGCTCGACGAACCGGGTGGAGAAAGCGCCCCAGACGCGCTGGAGTAAGCGTCAACGTGGACTTCTACGACTGTACGGAACTTTCTCGATCCCGAGGCAGTTCAGTTTTTTATGGGCGGGTTATCCTTCTCTGATGTCCCGTCCGTTCAATGGCTGTATCGGACGCACATTGTTCCAATAGAGCTTTCTGAACATCTTGAGTTGTGCCCCGGAAAGTTCGACAGGTGACTTCAGTACCTGCCATTGAACACCTTCGCTGCATGGCGGCGTCGTCAGGGAACCCATGAAGGAATAATAAGATTTATCGCTCGGCAACAAATCGGCTGGATTGAAGTTTTCGCCAAGAGCGACCTTTCCGTTTTCCTGGGCAGGCATGACATCGAAAATCCTGGCGAGTGCGGGATTTTCCTTCCCCTCTTTGAAAAGCACCGCAACGACAGCCAATTTCCCATCGTCTGTACGGTGCACAAAGTGTCCAACCAGAGGATAGCTCTTGCCCTCTATTTTTTCCTCACTCGGGGAATGAAAGTGGAACTGCACCAACTTATACTCACCAGAAGCCACCTTCACAGTACCACCCGATTCAAGATTGACTTGAATGGTATGCCCATTGTTGACGACCTCGGTCGGGCTGGCAGCATAGTTGAAGACAATCGCTGGTAAAGCTTCCTGTTTTTTTACGCCGTGAATATCAATAGGAGACTGTTCCTTGCCGATACCACAGGCAGCGTAGTCCGGTTGCAGCTCGCTCCAGTGCTTTGGAGCCGTTTCCCCCTCATAACCCCAATGTGAATGCTGCTCTGCCGCCATTGCATTTGTGAAAACAAATGCAGCAGCCATTGAGCAAATCAACAGCTTGTTCATGATAACTCCCATTAAACCCTCTTGCGTTTTGCGGAGAGGGTTGAGGCTTTAGTTCTTGGCCAGAGTCAGGCGGAGAGAGCCTGCTCACCTGTACAGCGGGAGTACTCTAACCCAGGGACATGACGGCAAGCGCCATATTCTTCACGCTTATGATAAAAAGGTAGACGGACAACCTTTATGGGTACCCTCTCCCGTTTATGGGAGAGGGGGGTACATGCTTTGAACAGAAAACGCCCTAAACCGTCCGCTGGTGCTCAAGGCTGCTGCTTTTCGCGCCGCACGATTTCGGAAGAAGAACCGCCTCGAAGAAGGCCGATCATGTCGCCGAGGATGTTTGCGCTTTCTTCGAGAAGGACATCGCGCGCGGCCTTGCGCGCTTTTTCGGTGGCAAGCTCATTGGAGAGGCTGCGCTCATTGGCAAGCAGCCCGTCGTCGCCCACTTCTTCACTGGCAAGCTCTTCGTCGCCGGACGGCTCGGCGTTCTTGCCGCGCGCTTTGGCGCGCGCTTCCATGCGGTCGCGTTCGGTGCGCCGTATGCTTTCCTTGAGCGAAATGGCCTTCGCTTCGCGCAAGACTTTCAGCTCTGCGGCTTTTTCCTTGTACTGGAGAAAGTCCTTGTCTTGCGCTGTCCGCTGCTCGTGACGCAGGGCGAGCGCGGGAAGCAGGGAGGCAATGTTGCCCGCGCTGCGGAATTCGACTGGGGCGATGCGCGTCCAGGGCAGGGCATTGTCGTAGGCCGATTCACCGAAGTTCTTGGAGTCGATGAGCGAGGGCAGGATGATGTCGGGCTTGACACCGCGTAATTGGGTCGTGCCGCCCGAGACGCGGAAGAACTGGGCGACGGTCATCTTGAGTTCGCCGTAACGGCGTTGGGGCGCGCGTTCCAATTCGTCAAGGTCGATCAGGGTTTGCACCGTACCCTTGCCGAAACTGTCTTCGCCGATCACGACGCCCCGGCCATAGTCCTGTATGGCGGCGGCGAAGATTTCGGAGGCGGACGCGGAGGCGCGGTTGATGAGTACGCCGAGCGGCCCTTCCCAGGCCATGCCTGCCGTGGGGACGCGCTCGACGCGGGTTTGCCCCTGAGAATTTTGCTGGATGACGACAGGGCCGCTGCCAATGAACAGCCCGGTGAGCGAAACGGCTTCGTCGAGCGAGCCGCCCGCGTTGTCGCGCAGGTCGATGAGCAGGCCATCGATCTTGTCGCGCTTGAATTCCTCAATGATCCGGGTGACGTCGCGGGTGGCGCTGCGGAATTGCGCCGGGGCTTTGCGGCGCGCTTCGGTATCCTGGTAAAAACTGGGCAGTTTGATGACGCCGATTTTTCGGAGTTGCCCATTGTCACGAATTTCGCGTATTGAACCCGAAGCGGCCTGGTTTTCGAGGCGGACGGTGTCGCGAGCGAGCGCAACGCGGCGGTGCGCGCCATCGGCCAAGGCATCGGCGGGCAGGATGTCGAGCACGACGATGGAATTGTGCTTGCCCCGGATGAGCGGGACGACTTCATCGACCTGCCAGCCGGTAACGTCGATCATGGCGGCTTTTTCACCCTGCGCAACGCCGACGATGCGGTCGCCGACCTTGATCTTGCCCGAACGCAGCGCGGGGCCGCCGGGGATGAGTTCGCGCACGATGACGTAATCGTTGCGTTCCTGAAGTACCGCACCGATGCCGACCAGCGACAGCTTCATCGAGATGGCGAAGTCTTCCGCCGCGCGCGGCCCGAGGTAGTTGGTATGCGGCTCCAGCGCCCCGGCCCAGGCATTCATGAAAATCTGGAATACGTCGTCGCTGTTGAGTTTGATGGAGCGATCCAGCGCGTGTTTGTATCGCTTGTCGAGCGTGCGGCGGATGGTGTTGTCGTCATTTCCGGCCAGACGCAGGCGCAGCCAGTCATTTTTGATCCGCTTGCGCCATATTTCGCGCAATTCGTCGTCGGAAGCGACCCAGGGCGCTTCGCTGCGATCCGGCGCGAAGCTCTCATCCGCAGTGAAATCGAACTTGTTGGCGAGCAATTCCTGCACGATGCCCCGCACTTTTTTGACGCGCTCGGTATATCGGTTGAATATGAGGAAAGGCGCTTCGAGTTGGCCTTCGAGGATGGCGTCATCAAGCGTGGTGCGCGTGTAAGAGAAGTCTCTGATGTCGGATTGCAGGAAAAACAGGTGGGCGGGATCGAGCGCCTTCAGGTAACGGTCGAAGATTTGCGCCGAGAGCATTCTGTCGAGCGGCGGAGCCTGGTAGTGATAACGCGACAACAGGTGGACGGCGGTAATGGCTGCTTCGGCGTGGGCTTGCGTGGGGCGTGGCGATTCAGCGAAGGCTGTGGGCGCAAGAAACAGACCTGCGGCAAGAAACGTCAAAAACCAATTCAACCAGTACAAGCGACGGCGCATCATATTAAGAATGAAACGGGAACGATCCGTTATTTGTCATAAAAAAGGGACAAGCCCACGGATCGGGGCGCTTTGCGCGCCACGATCCGTGAAGATACTCCCTTTAAGTATAACCGAATACAGGCGACGCGAGTGCGGTTTTAGCCGCACGCCCCTACCGCACCGCAGGCGGTGCAGAAGTCGCAGCCATCCTTGCGGATGACCGTGTGGTTGCCGCATTCCTTGCACGGCGCGCCGTGCATGAGCCTGGGTTCGCTGTCGATGCGCGGCGACTCCAGGATGCCCATCTCGGCGACCGGATAGCCGTTTTCGTCGAGTACGCCGAGCATGGCGTAGCGGTGGATGATGAGACGGGCAATGTAGGCTACGGTGGACGGGAAAGTCTGCTGCTTGCGCCCGCCCGGCACGAAGGCCATGAAGTCGCCGAGCGGTTCGGGGTAATCGATGAGTTTCCTCAGTTTCATGCCGATCCAGGCGGGGTCCATCACGCGCATGTCGAGCGCCAGGATGCGGGTGAGACCGTCGAGTGCCCTTGGATAGTTGCCGGAAAGCCAGGCCGAATAGGGGCGGGTCACGCCGTCGGGCAGGGTGATCTCCTTGAGGCCGAGCACGAAATCCTCACCTGTGGCCGGGTTGTGGATGTCAACCGTCCAGGAAAGTGTGCCATCGGTTCCAGTTCTGGGTTCTTCCAGGCTGAACAGCGTATCGAGCACCGGGGTCGACCCCTCGCGGGAGAATGTGCCGAGTTGTTCGCAATGGTAGTGCACGACCTGAGCGAAGGCGGATACCGCGCCGGGGACGAGTTTTTTCTCGCCGTGGGGAGGGAAGGGCATTTCAAAGGACTTTTCGCCCACGGTACGGGCCAGGGTATCGAGCTTGAGCTTGAGCCAGGCATGGTCATTGGCGCGCATGTCCATCGACAGCGTCTTGGCAACCGCCCCCAGTCCGCGCGGCTGGTCGGCCCCGTTGACCCAGACCTCGAACGGGAGCTTGGCGTTGAACATATCGAGCGCCACGTCGACTTCCCCGACAAAGAGGGCAAAGCCGCCGGAAGGCGCGTCGATCATGTACGTCCAGGCCGTGTTGCCGCCGGGCAGCACGGGGCGACCCGGCCAGCGCAGGCTGGCGAGCACCGGGGCGGGCAGGCTCTTGATCGAAAGACGGCGGTTGGCCTCAGAAATGTCCACATCCTGCGGTTTTTTCTGGTTGCTGGCGGGGGCGACGGACAGCACCGGGGTCAGTACGCTGTTGGGGCGATAGGTGGCCAATCCCTTGAGGCCGGATTTCCAGGCCGAGAGGTAGAGGTCTTCAAAATCCGAATACGGGTAATCTTCCGGGACGTTGACCGTCTTGGAAATGGATGTATCGACGTAGGGCGCAACGGCGGCCACCATGTCCTTGTGGGCGGCGGCGGAGATTTCCAGTGCGGTGACGAACCACGGCGGCAGATGACTGACATCGCCGCCCAGGTGGCGGTAGAGCCGCCAGGCGTAGTCTTCTACGCTGTGCTCCCTGAAGTCCCCGTCAATGGTGCGCTTCCTGCGCGTGTAGGTGTAGGAAAACGGCGGCTCGATGCCGTTGGAGGCGTTATCCGCGAATGCGAGGCTGATCGTGCCGGTGGGCGCGATGGACAGCAGGTGCGAATTGCGGATGCCGTGCTTGCGGATGCGCTCTTTCAATGCGGCGGGCAGACGCGACGCGAAGTTGTTGCCGGAGAGGTACATATCCGCGTTGAAGAGTGGGAACGCCCCGCGTTCGCGGGCCAATTCCACTGAGGCGGCGTAAGTGCGGTCGCGCAGGTATTCCGCAATCTCACGCGCCTGCTCGCGCGCCTCGAACGTATCGTAGCGCTTGCGCAGCATGATGAGCGCATCGCCCAGCCCGGTGAAACCCAGGCCGATCCGGCGCTTGGATCGCGCTTCTTCCTGTTGCTGCTCCAGCGGCCAGTGCGTGGCGTCGAGCACGTTGTCGAGCATGCGGACGGCAACATCGACCACCTTGCCGAACCCGTTGAAATCGAAAGCCGCCTTTTCGGAAAACGGTTCCTGGACGAA
>WRJU01000134.1 GCA_009778425.1 Pseudomonadota bacterium | reverse complement strand
GCTTGCCTGAATACGACACCGCTTTTGCCCTTACCGTCCACAAAAGCCAGGGTTCCGAATTTTCCGAAGTCCTGCTTCTCCTGCCTACCTTGCCCATGCGTGTCATGAGCCGCGAACTTCTTTACACTGCGGTGACTCGCGCCGCCCATCGCGTGACCATCGCGGGCAGCGCGGCGGTTTTCGAGGCGGGATGCCTGACGCGCAGTGTGCGCTTCAGTGGTTTGGGCGAAAGTCTGCGCAATCGCAGCGAAGGATAGGGACGATGGAACTTCTTTTATGGCGCCATGCCGATGCGCTGTCGGGTTCGCCCGACTTCGAGCGCGAACTTTCCCCGCTCGGGCATCAACAAGCCCGTAAGGTCGCGGCATGGCTTAGTGAGCGCGCGCCCGGCGATTTGCGTTTCCTGGTCAGTCCTGCAACCCGCACACGGCAGACGGTCGCCCATTTTCTTCACGATGACGAGAGCGGCATCCAGTTTTGCCCGCAACTCTACGAAAGCGCATCGCCCGAAGAAATCCTGAGCCTTCTCGGCTGGCCGAGCATTGCCTCACCCACGCTCATCGTCGGCCACCAACCTCTGATCGGCGCGCTTGCCGCCCATCTGCTTTCCGGCGTTCCTCATCCCGGAGCCTTCCGCAAAAGCGCGCTCTGGTGGCTGCGCGTCGAACCTGAGCAAGACGACGCCCGGCTCGTGCAGGTGGTGGATGGGGATATGTTGGAGTAGATACTGCTGCTGGAGTCGATCTCCGCAGTTTAGCCAATGCCGTCATTGCGGGGCGTTTCGCTCCGAAGCAATCCAGTAAAAGATGTCTGGATTGCTTCGCTACGCTCGCAATGGCGGCATGCGCCGATGCCATATTCCCCTCTATACAACATTTATTCGGCTTCTGCTGAGCTTGCTTCGACAACATCCTCTGTACCTCTTTCTCTTTTTTGTAAATGCGCATAGAGTTGTGACTTACGTAGTTTCACTTAGATTTTTGCGCCAGGTTTTATGAGATGAGCATTCCTGAAGCGTCTGTTTCCGAGGTGCAAGCCGCCCTGAGCGGGCAGAAACCCGCTTTTTTGCGCGCGGCAGTGTTCAGCGCCGTGATCGGCGCGCTGATGCTTTCACCCTCGCTCTACATGCTTCAGGTCTACGACAGGGTGGTCAGTAGCCGCAGCCTGATGACGCTCGGCATGATTACATTGCTGCTGGTGCTGGTCTATGTGGTGCTGGAAGTATTGCAGTGGGTGCGGCAGGGCGTGTTGCGGCAGGCGGCTGAAGGGTTCGATCTGGCGCTTGGTAAACGGGTCTATGACGCAGTATTTCGAGCGAACCTCTTTGGCTTGCGCAGCCTGGGGTTGCGGGGGATGAACGATTTCGCCACCGTGCGGGAGTTCATTTGCGGCCAGATCATGGCAGGGTTGCTGGATATTCCGATGGCGCTCCTGCTGGTCGGGGTGATTTTCTGGATTGATACGGCCTTGGGCTGTTTCGGGCTGGCGAGCGCCGCCATACAGGGAGGCATCGCTTATTTAAATAAAAAATCGTCCGGCGTACCGATGGCGAAAGCCAACAAGTTGTCAAGTCAGGCGCAGTCTTTTATCGAGGCGTCGCTGAAAAACGGTGAGGTGGCGCAGGCGATGGGGATGGCGGGCGGGCTGCGCCAACGCTGGCTGAAGCAGCAAAAGGATCTCCTGCTCTATCAGGCTCAGGCATCCGACAGCGCTGGAATATACGCTTCGATTTCAAAGTACGTGCAACTCGTTTCGAGTTCGATGATGCTTGGGCTGGGGGCCTGGCTCCTGCTTTCCGGGCATTTCACGGGCAGCGCAGGACTGATCCTGATGGCCTCGATTGTGGCCGGGCGGGCATTGGCCCCGCTGGTGCAGGTCATCATCGGGTGGCAAAGCGTGGTCAACGCGCGCGAGTCGTTGACGCGCCTGAAGGAATTGCTGTCGAAAATTCCCGACACCGAATCGGGGCTGTCTCTGCCCGCGCCCACGGGCAGGCTGGTAGCGGAGTACGTGACGGCTCGCGTTCCGGGGGTGTCGTCTGGCAGACCTGTTTTGCACAATGTTTTTTTCGACATACCGGCGGGCAAGATGCTGGCGATCATCGGGCCGTCGGCTTCAGGCAAGTCCAGCCTCGCGCATCTGCTGGTGGGGGCATGGCCTTGTCTGGCCGGCACGGTGCGGCTCGACGGTGTTGACGTGTTTACGTGGGACAAGCGCGAATTGGGGCCGTTTATCGGGTTTTTGCCGCAGGACGTGGCTCTTTTCGAGGGGACGGTTGCACAGAACATCGCCCGCTTCGGCAATCCGGATATCGACAAGCTCAAGACGGCGGCCATGATTACGGGGCTGCACGAGCATATCCTGGCAATGCCGGGAGGTTATAACGCCCGGATCGGCGGCGATGGCGTGAGGCTCTCCGGCGGCATGCGCCAGCGAGTCGGGTTGGCGAGGGCCGTGTACGGTTCCCCGCGTCTGGTGGTGCTCGACGAGCCGAACGCGAATCTGGACGAAGTGGGAGAAGTCGCCCTGGCGAATACCTTGCAGGCGTTGCGCACGGCGGGCACGACGGTTGTGGTCATCACGCATCGCAAGAATTTGCTGGCAATGGCGGATTTGGCGCTGTTGTTGGTCAATGGCGAACCCAAGGCATTCGGCCCGCGCAACCAAGTGCTCGCCGCCCTGCAAGGGGCAGCTCCGCGGCAGGCAAGGGCGGTCAGCGCGCCTCGCGCGCCGGTGATCGGAATGCGTCCCGGTGCCAAGCCGCTGGCAACGGCATGACGAGGGTGGAGCCATGAAAAATATCGCATGGGTTAGAAATCTCGTCGCGTTCGCCAGCCGTAGTGAATTGAGCCGCTTCCTGTGCTCGTTCCGCCGCGAATTCGCCTATGCGCTGGGATTCACCGCGCTCATCAACCTGCTGATGCTCACACCGACGCTGTACATGTTGCAGATTTTCGACAGGGTGATGGTCAGCAAGAGCGAGTTCACGCTTTTCGCGGTCACGTTGATGCTGTTTTTCTTTCTGGGCGTGATGAGTTTTTCCGAGTGGGTGCGTTCCAGGTTGCTGGTGCGGCTTGGGGTGCAACTGGACATGCGGCTCAATCCGCGCGTGTTTGCCGCCGCTTTCGATGCGCATGGCAGGGACGGCGCCCACCTGTTCAAGAGCCTGACCAAACTGCGCCAATTCCTGACCGGGACGGGGCTGTTTGCTATTTTGGACGCGCCCTGGACGCCGATCTACATCGCGGTGCTTTTCCTCCTGCATCCGTTTCTGGGGGTGCTCGCGATTGTCTTTTGCCTGATTCTCTGCGGGGTGGCCTGGGTCTCCAAGCATGTCATGGAAGAACCGCTGGAGACGGCCGACATGGCCGGGAGGGAAGAGACGCAGCATTTGAATTCCAGGATGCGCCACGCGGCGGTGGTCGAATCAATGGGCATGCTCGACAGCATGCGCGGCTCGTGGATGCGGCGGCACGTCATAGCGCTGGCGCAGGGACGCCGAGGGTTGGATGCGCAGACACGCACGCAGAAAGTGACCAGTTTCGTGCGGACGCTTCAGCAATCCCTGGGTCTTGCCGCAGGCGCGCTGCTGGCGATCTTCGGCGAGATTTCGCCCGGCGCGATGATCGCGGCCAGTGTACTGATGACCCGCGCCACGTATCCGATGGATGCGTTGATGAAAGCCTGGCCGGATGTCGTGGCGTCCAGGAAAGCCTATCTGGAACTGGAAATGGCGCTCGAAATGTCTCCCGAGAATGAGACGATCCTGGTTGAAGAAGGGGGGGCGCAGGGCGTGACGCTCACGCTTGACAATGTCATTGTTCGCGCTGCAGGGCGTCCGGAGCCCATCCTGCGTGGGCTGTCGCTGGAGATACCCGCCGGTATGGCTCTTGGGGTGAAAGGGCCATCTGGTTCGGGCAAGTCTACGCTGGCTCGCGTGTTGCTCGGCATCTGGCCGGGTGCGCGGGGCGGAATGCTCTTCGACGGCGTGCCCATCTGTATGCTGGATCGCGCCACGCTTGGGACGAATCTGGGCTATCTGCCGCAGGACGTGGAATTGTTCGAGGGGACGATTGCCGAGAATGTGGCGCGTTTCGGCAAGGTTGAGCCTGGTTTGGTGATTGACGCCTGCCGTCAGGCGGGCATGCATGAAACGATTCTGCGCTTCCCGAATGGTTACGATACGCAGATCGGGGAGGGCGGCAGCTTCCTGTCCGGCGGGCAGCGCCAGCGCATCGGGCTGGCACGGGCCATTTACGGCAACCCCCGGCTGGTGGTGCTCGATGAGCCGAATTCCAATCTGGACGACGCCGGGGATCGTGCCTTGTTGCAAGCGGTTTTGGCCATGAAAGAACGTGGCACGACGCTGGTGCTCATCAGCCACCGCCCGCAAATCATGGCGGCGATGGATCGTATCCTGGTCATGGAGGCGGGCCGTGTGGTGCGCATGGAAATGCCTCCGCAATTGGGTGAAGCGCAGCAGGGCAGGGCTCCTGCGGTCGCGACAGGCGGGCTGCCCGGTTGGGCCATGATGGCAGCGAACTATAGTGGCGCGCCTGGGCCAACGGCACCTTCGGAGACTGCCGCTGTGCCTGGGAAAACGGCTGTGACAGGACAGGTGGCAGTGCCGGGAGCAACGGTCACGGCCGGGTCGGCGATCAAGCCCAAATCCAAATTCATGGCGGTGTAATCAATCATGCTTCGTGCCCAGGCGGAAAATCGCATGAATCGCAAAGAAAATGATGACCGGACGATGGCGGTCGAGCCTCTGTCCGGTTCTTCGCCCGCGCCCTCGCCCAACACGGGAAATGCCTTGGTCAAAGTGCTGAAACCCAAACCCGTCGCGCTGCCGGGGCAGGGTCGTGGCATGGAGGAAGCGCATGGCTTGCCCACGGATACCCATTCGCCCGCCAGACTGGGTTTTCGTGTGCTCGCAATCGGATTCGGCGGCTTCCTGCTCTGGGCGGCGCTTGCGCCCTTGGATGAAGGCGTACCGACCTCCGGCATCGTGACGATCGACACCAAGAGAAAAGCGGTGCAGCACCTCTCCGGCGGCATCATCAAGTCCGTGCATGTCAAAGAAGGGCAGATCGTGCGCGAAGGCGACCCTCTGATGGAGATCGACCCGGCGAGCACACAGGCCAATTTTGAAAGTGCACGCCAGCGTTATTACACCCTGCGGGCAACTGAATCCCGGCTGGTAGCGGAACAAAGCGGGCGCGACACCATCAGCTTTCATCCCGATCTGGAGAAAGATAAAAATTTACCGCAGGTTGCCGACCTGATTGTCAACCAGGAGGGGCTGTTTGCGGCGAGGCAGATGGCGCTCCAGGCCGAGGTTCAGGCGATAGAAGAAACCATCGTCGGTCTGGAAGGCAGTATTTCAGGCTATCAGGGCTTGATGGAGGCTCGGCGCGCGCAACTGACTTCGCTCAAGGAAGAAATGCAGGGGCTGTCTGAACTGGTGAAAGACGGTTACGCGCCGAGAAACAACCTGCTGGCCTTGCAGCGCACACAATCCGAGACCATTGGAGCCGTTTCCGAATTGCAGGGCAATATCGAGCGATCCAGAAGCGCCCTGGCGGAAGCGAAACTGCGCATCACGCAAAGAAAGCAGGAATTCAGGAAAGAAATCGACCGGGAGCTGGCGGATGTGCGCAGTCAGGTCGACGGCGAAGGCGAGCGTTTCAACGCGATCAAGGGCGATCTGGCGCGCACGGTCATCCGTGCGCCGGCCAGCGGGCAAGTCGTGGGGCTGGTGGCGCAGACCGTGGGCGGCGTGATCGGGCCGGGGCAAAAAGTCATGGACATCGTGCCTCAGGACGAACCGCTGTTGCTGGAGACCCATATCCCGCCGCATCTCATCGACCGCGTACAGCCGGGGCTTGGGGTGGACGTGCGTTTTTCCTCCTTTGCGCACAGTCCCTTGCTGGTTGTGCCCGGCAAGGTCGTTTCGGTTTCCCATGACCTGCTCGCCAACGAACAGGGGGGCATCCCTTATTACCTGGCGCGCGTGTCCGTCACCGAAGAAGGCATGAAAAAGCTCGGAAAACGTCAATT
>WRJU01000133.1 GCA_009778425.1 Pseudomonadota bacterium | reverse complement strand
CAATTTCTGTCGCTTTTGCGTGGAATCGGATAACGTAAGTTATTGATTTAACAGAAATTGTGTTTTGCTACTCGCCTTCGGAGGGCAGTACTCTATCCAGCTGAGCTACGGGCGCGAGGCCGTCGGCAACTGCCGACAAGGGGCGGAAGGATAACCCGTTTTTCAGGGCGATGGAAGCGCGATACGCGGCAATCCGCTTCTATGCGTACATGTGCGACAGGCAATACACAGCCACAGCCGTTACAATGCGGCATTCTCAACGAAATACATTCCGCACTGCATGTTCCGCGAGCCTCAGACTCAACCTCCTCCCCTCCTGCAACGCCATCTTTATGGCACTGTTGGCCTGATCCTGCTCATCACCTTTTATCTGCTCACCGGTCTGATCGGACATGATCTCTGGCGTGGCGACGATGCCCGCTATTTTGGGCCGGTATATTCGATGCTCCAGGGTGAAGGTTTGCTCTTTCCGCAACTCGGGGGGGAGCCGTTCCTCGAATACCCGCCGCTTTATTACTGGTGCTCGGCGCTGCTGGCGTTCATGACCAGCGGCGTATTTGCCCCCCACAACGGCGCACGGCTTGCAAGTGCCGTTTTCACCGCGCTGGCCGTTTACTGGGTTGCCCGCAGTGCCAAACGCCTATACGGCTACCCTGCCCGCACGCCAGCAGCGCTCCTTACCCTGGGCTGCCTTGGCCTTGTCCTGCATTCTCACGAGACACAGCCGCTCCTTGCCCTGATGGCAATGATTGCCCTCGTACTCAATGGCATCTCGCGCGTACCCGAGCATCCACTGACGGGCAGTCTGCAAGCGGGGCTGGGTTGCGCGCTGGCCACGCTTGCAGGCGGCATTCCCGGAATGCTGCTCACTGTGCCGATCTTTGCCGTCGCCATCATCGCCAGTCCGGAATGCCACAATCCCCGTGCCAGCAGCGGTCTGCTCGCGGGTCTGACCCTGGCCGTGTGCGTGGGGGGAGCATGGCCGCTGTTGCTCCACCTGCAACAACCGGAACTCTTCGCCGCCTGGCGGCAGAACCAATGGCGGCAAATCACCGGACAGGGCTTCAACACAGATGATTTCATCCGCCTCATCAAATTGTTGGGCTGGTCCCTGTGGCCGCTCTGGCCGCTTGCGCTCTGGTCGCTCTGGCACGAACGCCGTCGGCTTTTCCAGTTGCGCTGGCTGCTGCCGCTGCTGGCTACCGTGTTCTCTCTGATCCTCCTGCTATTGTCTTCCAACCGATCCCAGCCCGCTGTCCTCCCGCTCCTGCCCGCGATGGCCTTGCTGGCTGCCGGGGGCATTTCCACGCTGCGGCGCGGCGCGGCCAATGCCTTCGATTGGTTTTCGGCAATGACGTTCGGCGTATTCGCCATCCTGGTATGGATTGCCTGGACGGCTCAGGTTTTCGCGTGGCCACCAGGACTTGCCCGCCACATTGCCGGAGTTGCCCCTGAGTTCACGCTCGCCGGGGCGCTTCCCAAAACCCTGCTTGGCATCGGCATCTGCATACTGTGGTTCTTTCTCGCTTGGGGGTTGCCGCGCCGCCCGGCGCGTGGAGCCACAAATTGGGCAATGGGCATGACGATGCTGTGGTGTCTGGCGGTCACGCTGCTGATGCCGTGGTTCAATCACGGCCGCAGTTACCGGCCAATGGCGGAAGCTCTCGGCAAGGCGCTCGCCCCGTATGGCGGGGAATGCGTCACCAGCAACAAACTGCCCGACCCGATCCGCAGCATGTTCGATTATTACGTCAAACTTCGCCCTCAGCCCGTCCATGACGGCCCCACCCACTGCCGCCTGCTGCTGATCTATACCGATCACAGAACCGAAAAGCCCGGCGAAATCGAAGGATGGGAACCCGCCTGGACTTTCCAGCGCGGCGGCCGCAGACAATTTGAAGCCCTGACCCTCTACACTCGCTCGGATCATGGTTGACACAGGTGATTTCATCCCACCGCAACACCTGCCCACGTGGGCGGCGCTCACCGCCCACGCACAGCGGCTTGCAAACCAGTCGCTTTCCTCCCTTTTCGCCAATGATCCGGAGCGCGCCCATCGGTTCGCCTTTATCTTTGAAAACCCGACCGAACTCGATCAAAGCGCCTTGATCGCGGATTTTTCCAAACAGCGATTCGACGATAAGGCCTTCGCCGATCTCATCCATCTTGCGCATGAAACACGGCTGACCGAAGGCATCCAGCGCCTCTTCGACGGAGAACTGGTCAATTTCACCGAAAAACGCGCGGCCTCCCACATGGCCATGCGCGGCGGCTGCCCTCCCCCGTCCGGCAGCGGGGCAAACACCCGCGCCATGCGTACTTTTGCTTTTGACTTGCGGGAAGGGCTGCTCACCGGCAGTACCGGAAAAACCATCCGGCATCTTGTCAATCTCGGCATTGGCGGCTCCGACCTCGGCCCCCGGCTCGCGGTCGAAGCCCTTGCCGACCCACACGGCATCATCACCAGCGGCGTCGAACTGGCGCGAGTCGATTTCGTCGCCAACGTCGATCCGCGTGAACTCGACACCGTGCTTGCCCGCGCCGATGCCGCCGACACCTTGTTCGTCATCTCCTCCAAAAGTTTCAACACTCCGGAAACGCTTGCCAATGCCGAAGCCGCCCGACAATGGCTGCGCTCGCAGCTCGGTGAGGACATCGACATCAGTGCGCACTTTGCTGCAGTCAGTAACGCAATCGAGGCCGCCGTCGCCTTCGGCGTCCGGCCTGAGCGCGTCTTTTCCCTGCCTGAGTGGGTCGGCGGGCGTTATTCAGTGTGGTCTGCCATCGGCTTACCGCTGCTCGTCACCATCGGCGGCATGTTTGACGATTTTCTCGCGGGCGGCAGGATCATGGATGATCATTTCCGCCTCACTCCCATTGAGCAAAACCTGCCCGTCTGGCTGGGGCTCACCGGGCTATGGAACACCAGCTTCCTTGGCATTCAGAGCGTAGCCGCGCTTCCCTACGCGCATGGGCTTCGCAGCTTTCCGAACTGGCTCCAGCAACTCGAAATGGAAAGCAACGGCAAACACACCCTGCGCGATGGCAGCCGCATTGAAACTGCCACAGCGCCCATTGTCTGGGGGGGTGCCGGAACCATCGGCCAGCATGCGTTCCATCAATTGCTCTACCAGGGAACCCACAGGGTTGCGCTCGACTTCATCATCTCGGTTGGAGATGGCGAGGACCCGCGCCAGCGCATTCTCGTCGACAACGCCATTGCCCAGGCTGCCGCGTTGATGGCGGGCCGCGACCTTGAAGCGGCTCGTACCACGCTTGCCCACCGTGAGCTGCCCGCCGCCGAAATCGAACGGCTCGCCCCACATCTGGTCAGTGAAGGCAACCAGCCCAGCACCACGATCATGCTGCCCCGGCTCGACGCCTTCCACCTCGGCGCGCTGCTCGCGCTCTATGAACACAAGGTTTTCGTGCAGGGCTGGATATGGGGCATCAACCCCTTCGATCAGTACGGCGTGGAACACGGCAAGGAAATTGCACGAGCGCTCGCTTCAGGCGAAACCGGCGCGCAGGACGCATCGACAGTGCAGCTTGCCCGGCTGGCAGAAGAATTCCGGCAGCGGATACGCTAGATCACTTCACCCGCTGCACCCTCGCGCCCAGCGCGGCGAGTTTTGCATCCAGGCATTCGTAGCCACGGTCGAGATGGTAAATGCGCTCGATCATGGTCGCGCCTTCGGCGACCAGTCCGGCAATCACCAGGCTGGCGGAAGCGCGCAGATCGGTCGCCATGACGGTTGCGCCCTGGAGCCGCTCGACCCCCCGCACCATCGCCGTGTTGCCGTCGATGTGAATGTCCGCACCGAGCCGTTGCAACTCGATGGCGTGCATGAAACGGTTCTCGAAAATGGTCTCGCGGATCGTGGCTGCGCCATTCGCCACGCAATCGAGCGCCATGAACTGCGCCTGCATGTCGGTCGGGAAAGCCGGATAGGGGGCTGTACGCAGATTGACCGCCGACAGTCTGCGAGGCGCGGAAAGATGGATGCTGTCCGGGTCGCATCGAATCACGCAGCCCGCTTCGGTCAGTTTGCCGATGACGGCATCGAGGCTGGAAGCCTGTGTGCCGATGAGCCGCACCTGTCCGCCCGTCACCGCCGCCGCGCACAAATAGGTTCCGGTTTCGATGCGGTCGGGCATGATGCGATGCCGCGCGCCATGCAGGCGGGGGACTCCTTCGATGCGGATCATCTCGGAACCCGCGCCGGAGATTTTCGCGCCCATCGCGGTGAGGCAGTTGGCGAGATCGACGACTTCCGGCTCGCAAGCGGCATTTTCGATGATCGTCTCACCATCGGCGAGACAGGCCGCCATCATGAGGTTTTCGGTTCCCGTCACCGTCACCATGTCGGTCACGAGCCGCGCGCCCTTGAGCCGGGAAGCGTTGACGCGGACGTAGCCGTGTTCGACATCGACTGCCGCGCCCATTGCCTGAAGCCCCTTGATGTGCTGATCGACCGGGCGCGCGCCGATGGCGCAACCACCGGGCAGACTCACGCTCGCCTGCCCGCAGCGCGCGGCAAGCGGCCCAAGGACGAGGATGGAAGCGCGCATGGTCTTGACCATTTCGTAAGGCGCGACAGGGTCTGTCAACCCGGCGGCATCGAGCGTCACGGTACTGCCTTCGCGCTCGATCTTCACGCCCATCCGCGCAAGCAGCGCCAGAAGCGTATCGACATCCTTCAGTTGCGGCACGTTGGTGAATGTCACCGGCTCGGCACACAGCAGAGCCGCGCACAGAATGGGCAGGGCCGCGTTTTTGGCCCCGGAAACGGCAATTTCGCCCGTGAGGCACTGGCCGCCTTCGATCAATAATTTATCCATTTTGTATTATTATCCTTTGCGGAATCACTGTTTCACTATTCAGGTACGCAATTTATAGCCCCGCGCAAGCAGCGTCAGCGTCAGCGCGGCAAGCGCCACAAGACAAAACCCTACTACGGCCAGGCTCAACCACGGAGAAGTATCGGATTGTCCGAAAAAACCATAGCGGAAACCGTCGATCATGAAGAAAAACGGGTTGGCGTGAGAGACTTTCTGCCACAAGGGCGGCAGGGAATGGATTGAATAAAACACGCCTGAAAGCATGGTAAGCGGCATGATGAGAAAGTTCTGGAAAGCGGCAAGCTGGTCGAACTTCTCCGCCCAAATCCCGGCGATGACGCCGAACGTGGCGAGCAGCGCGCCGCCAAGGATGCCAAAGGCGAATGCCCAGAGCGGCTGCGCAACGTGCAGGTCGACAAAAAACATCGCCATCAACCATATCCCAATGGCGACGAACACGCCGCGAAGCACGGCAGCAAGCATGTAAGCGGCATAAAAGACACGGCAGGAAAGCGGGGCCAGCAACACGAAGATGATGTTGCCGGTGATCTTGCTCTGAATCAGTGAAGATGAACTGTTGGCAAAGGCATTCTGCAACAGCGACATCATGATGAGTCCCGGCACGAGGAAGGCGGCATAGGGCACATCGCCATACACGGTCACATGGCGGTCGAGCACATGGGAGAAAATCAGCAGGAAAAGCAGCGCGTTGAGCACGGGCGCGGCTACGGTCTGAAAACTGACTTTCCAGAAGCGCAGCACTTCCTTGTAGAACAGGGTGCGAAACCCAATGAAGGCTGACGCACGGAACGTTTGGGGCAAGGGTTCGGAATCAGGCACAGCGCATCACCTTCATGAACACTTGTTCGAGGTCGGATTCCCCCACAAGCAGGTTGGCAGTGGTATCGAGCGCCGCGATGCGGCCGGCCTTCATCATGGCTATGCGCCCGCACAGGGCCTCGGCCTCTTCGAGATAGTGCGTGGTAAGCACAACCGTGTGGCCGTCGGCGTTGAGTTGCTTCACGAACTGCCACAAGCCCTGCCGCAGTTCGACATCCACCCCGGCAGTCGGCTCATCCAGCACGATGACCGGCGGGCGGTGCACCAGCGCCTGCGCCACCAGCACCCGCCGCTTCATGCCTCCCGAAAGGGTACGCATGTTGGCATCGGCCCTGGAAAGCAGGTCGAGGCGGGAAAGAATCTCGTC
>WRJU01000132.1 GCA_009778425.1 Pseudomonadota bacterium | reverse complement strand
GAAGTAATGTTGATGATGCGGCCCGCGCGCGCCTTCATCATGCCGCGCATCACCAGGCGCGACATTCGGAACACCGCCTTGAGATTGACATCGATGACGGCATCCCATTCCTCGTCTTTCATACGCATGGCGAGGTTGTCCTGGGTAATGCCCGCATTGTTGACCAGGATGCCGATCGTGCCGAATTCCTTTTCGATTTCCGCAACGGCCTGCTCACAGGCCGAGCCCTTGGTGACATCGAGCACTCTTCCCACGCCCTTTATCCCGGCAGCCGAAAACGCTTGCGTCAATTCTTCGGCGGCAGCCTCCGTGACAGCCGTACCGATCACAGTGGCTCCCTGCCGCCCAAGTTCAAACGCCACCGCGCGGCCGATGCCGCGCATTGCGCCCGTTACCAGCGCAAGTTGCCCTTCGAGCGAGTAACTCATATTCATTCCATTCCCATTTCCGCCAACATCTGTTCCAGGCTCGCCGCGTCATGCAGCGAGCCGCCTTCTACATCCTTGCTGATCCGCCGGGTCATGGCGGCCAGCACCTTGCCGGGGCCGCACTCGACGACGCGGGTCAATCCGCGCGCGGTCATCGCCGTTACGGACTCGATCCAGCGCACCGGCGAAAACGCTTGCCGCACGAGCGCGTCGCGTATCTTCTCGGGATCATCCTGGACGGCGACATCGACATTGTTGAGCACGTCGATTTCCGGCTTGGAGATTCTTACCGTCGCCAGCCGTTCGCGCAAGCGTTCCGCCGCCGGTTTCATCAAAGCGCAATGGAAAGGCGCGGACACCGGCAACAGCACAGCACGCTTCGCGCCCTTTGCCGTAGCAAGCGTCATCGCGCGTTCTACCGCAGCTTTGGCTCCGGCAATCACAATCTGCCCCGGCATATTGAGGTTGGCGGCATCCACGACTTCACCCCGCGCCGCTTCGGCACAGGTTGCGCGCACGTCCTCGATGTCCAGCCCCATGAGCGCTGCCATTGCGCCCTCCCCTTCCGGCACGGCCTCCTGCATCGCCTGGGCGCGGAACCTCACCAACGGCACGGCATCGGCAAAGGACAAGGCGCCTGCTGCCACCAGCGCCGAATATTCGCCCAGGCTATGCCCAGCCACCAAAGCCGGTCTGGAACCTCCCGCCGCCAGCCAGGCGCGATACACGGCCACACCGGCGGTCAGCATCAGGGGTTGGGTATTGACGGTCAGCGCCAGGCGCTCCGCTGGGCCAACCGAAGCCATTTGCCACAAATCCTCGCCAAGCGCCTCGGAGGCTTCAGCGAAAGTTTCACGAATGGCCGATGAAGCGCCATAGCTGTCCATCATGCCGACGGATTGCGAACCCTGTCCGGGAAAGACCAATGCAAAAGCCATCTTTTTTCCGTTGATTCAAAAGAACCGGCATCGAAAGCCGGTCAAAAGTCAATGAGCGCCGCACCCCAGGCAAACCCCCCGCCGATGCCTTCGAGCACGATCCGTTGGCCGGGGCGGATGCGACCGTCGCGTATCGCGCAATCGAGCGCAAGCGGAATCGACGCCGCCGAAGTATTGCCGTGAATATCGACCGTCGTCACCACCTTTTCCATCGGCAATCCAAGACGCCTGGCCGAGGACTGGATGATGCGGATATTGGCCTGATGCGGGATCAGCCAGTCGATGCTCTCCTGCGGCACACCGGCCAGCCCGACGACTTCCTGCGCCACTTCGTCCAGCGCCTTGACCGCGAACTTGAAGACCGCTTGCCCGTTCATGCGCAGGAAGGGGTCTCCCGTCACCTGGCCTCCGGCAACATTGCCGGGAACACAGAGGTCCGGATGATGGTTGCCGTCCGCGTGAAGCGCCATGGCGCGCACACCTGGCTTGTCCGACGCTTCCAGCACCATCGCGCCCGCTCCGTCGCCGAACAGCACACAGGTACTGCGGTCGGCCCAGTCGAGGATGCGCGAAAACACCTCGGCTCCAATGACCAGCGCCCGCTGATTGCTGCCCGAACGGATGAATTTTTCTGCGGTAGCCAGCGCATAGACGAAACCACAGCAGACCGCTTGCACGTCGAAGGCCGCACAGTTGTTTCTGATGCCAAGCCCGGCCTGCACCAGCGTCGCCGTGCTCGGAAAGATGAAGTCGGGGGTCGATGTCGCGACGATGATGAGGTCGATGTCGGCGGCAGCGCAACCGGCAGCCTCGATGGCTTGCTGCGCCGCGATCAGCGCCAGTTCGCTCGATGTGACGCCGGGCGCGGCAAAATGGCGGGCGCGAATCCCGGTACGGGTCGTAATCCACTCATCCGAAGTGTCGATGCCACGCCTGACCAGGTCATCGTTCGTGACCGGCTCCCCCGGCAAATGGCTGCCCGTTCCGGCGATTCTCGCAAAGATCATGCGTTCTCCCCGTTCATATCCATCATCGCCTCCATCTTGTCCCGGATGCGCTGGATCAGGTTGTTGGCAACGGCATCGGCTGCCCGACCAAGCGCCTGCTCAAAAGCATACGCATCGGCCGATCCGTGGCTCTTCAGCACCACACCGCCGCGCAGCCCAAGCAACACCGCGCCATTGTAGCGGCCAGGATTGGCCCGGTTCTTGAACCTTCTGAGCACCGGCATGGCCACCAGCCCCATCAGCATCGAGAGCGGCCCGCGCTTGATTTCATCGCGCAAAAAGGTTCCAAGCATCTTCACCAGCCCCTCGCTGGTCTTGAGCGCCACGTTACCGGCAAAGCCGTCGCAGACCACGACATCGGTCGTTCCCTTGAAGATGTCATCACCCTCGACATAGCCGTAGTAATTGAGACTACTCGCGCGCAACAGTTCAGACGCCCGTTTGGTCAGTTCGTTCCCTTTGATCTCTTCGGCTCCGACGTTGAGCAGACCCACAGTCGGGCGCTCATTATGGTCGAGCGCCGAAGCCAGCATTGCACCCATGATCCCGAATTCAAACAGGTGCTCAGGAGTGCAGTCGACATTACCCCCCAGATCAAGGGCATAAGTATGCCCCTTGATCGTGGGCAATGCGAAACAAATCGCCGGACGGTCGATACCGGGAAACGTTTTGAGCGCGAAGCGGGAAATCATCACCAGCGCGCCGGTATTGCCTGCCGACACTGCGGCCTGGGCCTGGCCGTTCTTGACCAGATGGAGCGCCACGCGCATCGAAGAATCCTTCTTGGCGCGCACACTCGCAGGCGGCTCGTCCATCCCCACCACCTGAGTGGCATTATGAATGCGCAGCCGCGATTTCAGTCCGGCCTGAGCGCCTTCCACCAGAGGAGCCAACTCTTCCTCGCGCCCGACGAGAATCGCCTCTGCATCGGGATGCGCGTTCAAAAAGGCCAGCGCAGCCGGCACGGTAACAGCCGGGCCGTGATCGCCCCCCATGCAATCAATTGCAATGGTGATATTCATCGCTCCCTCGCGTGACAATTAAGGGACGAAAAAAACGGCGAGGGCATCTACGCGCCTGCGCCGATTTCCGGATTCCCGGACGAAACTTACTCGTCCTTGCCCTTTGTCACCTTCCGGCCACGATAAAAGCCGTTCGGGCTGATGTGATGCCGCAGGTGAACCTCGCCCGTGGTCGATTCGACGGCCAGCGGCGGCACGCTCAGAAAGTCATGGGCGCGGTGCATGCCGCGCTTGGACGGAGACTTTTTGTTCTGTTGGACAGCCATGAAACACTCCTAAATTACAAAATTCCCTTGCCTCGCAAGCCAGCGAGCGACGCGAAGGGCAATTGCCCGCGCGCACCGCCGTTCGTCCCTACCGCCTCCGGCATCCCGCAATCTGCATGCCTGGGCGCTATCGGCAACGCGAGGATGATTTCATCCTCAACCAGCGACAACACATCGAACGGGTCATCACCGTCGACCTCAACCGCATCTACCTCGTCGTTCTCCAGTTCATCCTCGGGCACATTCTGCCCGACACGAACCGGCAACAAGGCCGTCCTGATCGCCAGATTCCAATCCAGCCCGCCGAGGCAACGCTGACAACGCAATACCAGCCGCCCGTTCATGACGAGATCAAGCCTGGGCTTGCCCTCTGCATCGAGACTACCGGAAAGCTGCCAGCACACCAAGCCTTCATCAGCGGCGAGTTGATCGGAAAGCCGCCCAAGGCGCGCCACCGGCACTTCACCTTCCAGCGCGCCACTATTGGCAGCAAACCTGAAAACGTCAACGATGCGGGGTGCGCCTAGCCCAGCGCTGTCTTGCTCGAACATAAGCGTTCAATAGTATTATTCTTTCCCCTTTCTGTCAAAACAACCTAAATCCCGCGTCCGGCATGAACGCACACTCCTCCTTTCCTCGCCTCGTTCTCGCCTCGACTTCGACCTATCGCCGCCAGTTGCTCGAACGCCTCGGATTGTCTTTCGAGGTGTCCCGCCCGCAAGTCGATGAAACTCAGCAACCCTTTGAAGCCCCCGAACGCCTTGCCCAACGGCTGGCGCTCGCCAAGGCGCGCGATGTCTCCCGCAAACATCCTGGCGCGCTTATCATCGGCAGCGACCAGGTAGCCGCCCTTGGCGCAGAGATTTTCGGCAAACCCGGATCGATCGAAAACGCGACCTTCCAACTGCAACGCATGAGCGGGCAGGAAGTGCTCTTCCATACCGCCGTCGCCCTCATCGACGGGCGCAACGGGCGCGAACAGCACGAAGCCGTCCTCACCCGTGTGCGCTTCCGCCCCTTGAGCGAACCTGAAATCCGCCGCTATCTCGAACGCGAACCGGCACTCGACTGCGCAGGCAGCGCCAAATGCGAAGGATTGGGCATCACGCTGCTCGACGCGCTCTCAGGAGACGACCCCACCGCCCTCATCGGATTGCCCTTGATCGCGCTTGCCCGCATGCTCCGCGCGGCAGGCGTGGAACTGCCATGAACGCGCCAGACGCAAAAAATGGCGCGCTCATCCTCATTCCCACCAGTCTGGGCGAAGCGCCCTGGACGGATTTCCTTCCCGCCTCCGCACAATCGCGCGCCGTCAATATCCGTCATTTCGTAGTCGAAAATGCCCGCGCCGCACGCGCCCACCTGAAGCGCATCGAATTCCCCGGCAGCTTGCGCGACACCGACATCCGCGAACTGCCCGTCGAGGGCGATAACGGCGAACTGGATGCCCTGCTTGCCCCAGCGTTCAAGGGCGAAAACGTCGGCCTGATGTCGGATGCGGGCTGCCCGGCTGTCGCCGATCCTGGCGCACGGCTCGTTGCCCGCGCACATGCCCTCGGCGTGCGCGTCGTCCCGCTGGTCGGCCCGTCGTCCATCCTGCTCGGCCTGATGGGCTCTGGCCTCAACGGTCAAAACTTTGCCTTCCACGGCTACCTGCCGTCCGAAAAAGACGCCCGCGACCGCCGCCTGCGCACGCTCGAAGACGAATCCCGGCGGCTTGCCCGCACACAAATCTTCATCGAAACGCCCTACCGCAACGAACACCTGTTTGCAGCCCTGCTCCACGTCTGCCAGCCGTCCACCCGGCTGTGCGTTGCGCGCGACCTCACCACCACCGATGAAACCCTGTGCACTCTCAGCATCGCCGACTGGCGCAAAACCCCGCCGCCCATGCTTGCCAAACGTCCGACGCTGTTTTTGATGCTGGCGTAAATCTGTTTTATTCCAAGGTTTTCCGAAAACAGTACGACGCAATAAAAAAACCTTCCCGGAAATAGAACCGATGCGCCCCATGGCGCATGACGCCAGAGTCCAGCACCAACACCGCGCAGGAACGCGCCCGCGCTTCATCTTCCAACCAGCCGGTTAGACGCTTGCCGACCCCTCGTGAACGGTAGGCCGCATCGACAACCAGATCATCCACGTACAGGCGACGACCCTCGTGGGTATTTTCGATGATGCGCCATAAAGCGACTCCCAGAACCGCTTCGCCTTCAACCGCAAGCGTCATGCGAGCACCATTGGCAAAAACGGTTTGCAGGATTTGCCGCCATGCCTCAAAACCCGGAGGCAGTTTGTCGCGCAGTTGCCGATGCACGGGTTCGGCATGAGGAAGCCATTCCGGGGCGATGATCGCGCCGGAATCGTCGGTTACGCGCAGGAACGAA
>WRJU01000131.1 GCA_009778425.1 Pseudomonadota bacterium | reverse complement strand
GCGTACCGTTTTTATCCGGCGGTGATGTTTTCCCATGCGCGCCTGACTTACAACCAGGTTGCGGCGGCGCTCTATGAAAAGGATGCCGAAGCCGTTTCTTCGCTCGGTGGCATGCTCCCGCACCTCCAAGAGCTGGATCGGCTGTTTCGCGTGTTGCTGAAGGCGCGCGCCCGGCGCGGGGCCATCGACTTCGAAACGACGGAAACGCGCATGGAGTTTGACGAAGCGGGCAAGATCGCGCGCATCGTGCCCGAAGTGCGCAACGATGCACACCGATTGATCGAGGAGTGCATGCTCGCGGCCAATGTGTGCGCCTCGGATTTTTTGCGCGACAACCGTCATCCGGCCTTGTACCGCATTCATGAAGGGCCGTCATTGGAGAAGCTCGGAAAACTGCGCGGTTTTCTGGCGGAGTTCGGTTTGGCGTTGAGTGGGGGCGATGAGCCGACGGCAAAGGATTACGCGGCCTTGCTCGAAAAAACATGCTCGCGCCCGGACGCGCAGTTGTTGCAGACGATCATGCTGCGTTCCTTGCGTCAGGCCGTCTATAGCCCGGATAACGTGGGGCATTTCGGGCTGGCGTATGACTCCTACACCCATTTCACTTCGCCGATCCGGCGCTATCCCGATTTGCTGGTGCATCGTGCCATCAAGGCGGTGCTGGCGGGCAAGCGGTATTCTCCCGGCGACTGGGAAGAAATCGGCCTGGCTTGCTCCATGACCGAGCGCCGCGCCGACGAGGCGACGCGCGATGTGGTGGACTGGCTCAAGTGCTATTACATGCGGGACCGTATCGGCGAGACGTTTTACGGCAGCGTGTCGTCCGTCGTGCCTTTCGGCTTGTTCGTGGCACTCGATGATGTTTTCGTTGAAGGGCTGGTGCATATCTCCGATCTTGGCAGCGATTATTTTCACTTCGACGATGCCCGCCATGAATTGATGGGCGAGCGTACCCATGTGCGTTACCGCCTTTCCGACCGTGTACGGGTGCAGTTGATCCGCGCTGACCTGGAAACCAGCAAGATCGACTTCCGTTTGCTCGAAAGCGAGGCGCGGCCAACCGAACGCAAGGGCAAGACCGAGCGTGAGCGGCGTCAGGTGTCGGCGGGCAAGGAGAAAAACAAGAAAAAAACTGGGGGACAACGCCGTGGCTGAACCGAGCCGCCTCATTTATGGTTTTCATGCCGTGTTGGGGCGTTTGCGGCGCGACCCGGAGTCCGTGTTCGAGCTTTATGTTTCCGGCCTGCGCCATGACGTGCGCGCGCGTGAGGTACACGGCCTCGCCGAATCGCTCGGGGTAAAAATGACCCGCGTCGAGAATGAACGGCTCGACGCTATGGTAGGAACCCGCCGCCATCAGGGTGTGCTTGCCCGCGTCGATGCCCGCCAGCGCATGATTACCCTCGACGATGTGCTGGAATCGCTCCCATCGCCATCACCTTCCGAACCGGCTCTTTTGCTGGTACTCGATGGCGTACAAGACCCTCACAATCTCGGAGCCTGTCTGCGGGTCGCGGACGCGGCGGGCGCGCATGCCGTCGTTGCGCCCAAGGATCGCGCCGCCAGCCTCAACGCCACGGCAGTCAAGGTGGCCAGCGGCGCTGCCGATGCCATTCCTTACGTCACCGTGACGAATCTCGCGCGGGCGCTGGAACAAATGAAGAAAACCGGCATCTGGGTTGTAGGCGCGGCGGGCGAGGCTGAAAAAAGCGTGTTCGACATCGACCAGAAAAGACCGATTGCCTGGGTGCTTGGAGCCGAGGGCGATGGTTTGCGCCGACTGACACGCGCAACCTGTGATGAACTGGCCCGCATTCCGATGCGGGGAAGTGTGGAAAGCCTCAATGTTTCAGTGGCAAGCGGTATTTGCTTATTTGAGGCTTTTCGTCAACGCGATATTTAAAAGGGAAACCCTGATCTAGCTCAGCTTTTCCCTCTCCTGCTTGCGGGAGAGGAAGCGGCGATCAAGCATCATGGTAAATCCGGGTCTCCTTAAGATAGGATGACCAGACTAGTAGAAGTATTAGTCAATAAGAGGTAGATTTATTTGCCGTGAGAGGGATACCGCTTTGCTATGGAGTGCCGTTTTTCTTCCTGAGCCATATTTATATCGGTTCTTGGTAATGTCATGCTGAAAGCTTTTAGCCAATATTTTTCACTGCACGTATTACAGCGGATTGGCCTCGATTTCCTGCTGTTTGTAGTGACCGTCGTTGCACTGGCCGTGCTCCGGGCGGACGACCACGGGGTCGAATTGGTGGGGCTTTTCCCGTCGGCATTTGGGTTTGCCTCAGTGATGATCATTGCCAATTTTGCTTTCGGCCTGTATCGACCGGTTGATGAGGATAATCCGCGCACCGCATTTGCCCGGTTCGTGCTGTCCGCGTTGTTCTGCCTGCCGACAGCTTACGGCACGATGTTGCTCCTGCCCTGGCAGGGCTTTGCTTCGCTGGCAATGCGGCTTCAAGTGCTTGTCCTGGTGCTGCCCGTGCTATTGCTGCGGATGTTGATCAACCGCAGCCAAGCCTCTTCGCTTTTTGCTCCCAGGATACTGATTGTCGGAACGGGCGAGGAAGCGCTGGAAGCGGAGAGCATTCTGATGCGTCCGGAACAAGGGAAGGTGGGCGTACAGGGGTTTTTCCCCATCAGCGATTGCGGTGAACAACTCGTCGATGCAGAGAAAACCGTTTCCGGCAGCAGCTTGGTCGACGTAGTCAAAAAGCTGGAAATCGACATCATCATCGTGGCGATACGCGAACTTCGCGGCAGGGCGCTGCCTTTGCGCGATTTGTTCGATTGCAAGCTCGCCGGTGTACGCATTCTCGATTGGCCCTCGTTTCATGAGCGGGTTCGCCGTCAGGTGCGGCTCGATTCCCTGCGCGCGAGTTGGCTGATTTTTGGCGAAGGTTTCCAGCAGCCTTTGGCGCGGATGTTCTTCAAGCGCGTGTTCGACCTGGCGATTGCCTTCTCGTTGTTCATCCTGGTCTCACCTGTGATGGTGCTGGCCGCGTTCATGATCGTATTCGGCGATCACGGGTCAGTGTTCTACCGCCAGGAACGGGTGGGCTTGGGCGGCCAGGTGTTCAGGGTCATCCGGTTCCGCTGCAAGCGCATCGGTGGCAGCGATGCTGAAGCCTCAGATGAAGTGACGGCTGCAGGGGATGCGTTTTCGAGAGCCGGGCGGATCATTCATGGACTGCGTGTCGACAGGCTGCCACAGTTGCTTAATGTGCTCAGGGGGGAGATGAGCCTGGTTGGCCCGCGTCCGGAGCGGCCTTCTTTCGTGGATCGTCTGGCGCAAGAGATACCGTTTTACGGAGTACGGCACTGTGTCAAACCGGGCATGACCGGCTGGGCCAGGGTGCAATGCCAGAATGATGACGACTCAATCCCCGCCGCGATCCAGAAATTGCAGTACGAACTTTATTACGTCAAAAATCACTCACTGGTGCTTGATATGCTCGTGTTGCTCGAAACGGTGCATGTGGTGCTGATAGGCAAGCGCGCGCGATGAGCCTGACCGATTTCGCAGTCTGGGGTTATGCGCTGGCCGCGCTCGTCTATGGCGGGTTCGCGCTGTATCTGTACGCGGCCTGGCGGGGGGCGGCGGTCGGCGGCTGTCTGTTGTTGACCGTGATTCTGTCCGGTGTCTGGGCATTGGGCTGCCTTTGGTTTGCCAGCCACCCCTCGGAGATGGCTTTCCTGTGGTCTTCCGTCCTGGATATGTTGCGCGGCGGGGGCTGGTTCGCGTTTCTGCTGATCTTGCTGCGTCCTTTGCTTGGCGGAGTCTGGAAGCGGTTTTTGATCACCGGAATCATGGTGTTTAGTGTGCAGTTGGTCGGATCTGTGGTTTTTGGCTGGATATTGGTGCAGGATAAGTCGGCGCTCGATTTGTTTTTTGGCCTGGTTCCGGTACGGGATATGTCGGCGCTCAAGCTGATTTTCGGCGGCTCGCTGGCTGGCGCGGTACTGGGGCTGGTGCTGATCGAACAGCTTTACCGTGGCGTTCCCGTGGATGTGCGCCGGACGCTCAAGCCTTTGTGCATGGGCTTGGGTGCGGCATACATGTTTGAACTCTACCTGTTTGCCGACGCTTTCCTCTTCGGGCGGCCAACCTCCATCATCTGGGCCGTGCGCGGCCCCGCCCATGCCCTGATCGTTCCCTTGGTGGCGATTTCGGGGGCGCGCAACCCGTCCTGGTCCTTGCGCATGTCCCTGTCGCGTGAGGCGGTTTTTCATTCTACGGCGCTGGGTTTGTCCGGGCTTTATCTGCTCGCGGTCTCCGGCATCGGTTTTTATGTGCGCAGTTACGGCGGGGAGTGGGGGTACGCCCTGCAAACGGTGCTGCTGTTCGCAGCGCTGTTGCTGTTGGCAGTACTCATGTCGTCCTCGGCGCAACGGGCCAGATTGCGGGTGCTCATCAATAAGCATCTGTTTCCATACCGCTACGACTACCGTGCCGAATGGCTGCGTTTCACGCATTCGTTGTCTTCGGCGGATGGTCAGTCCAACCTCGGGCAATCGGTCATCACCGCGCTGGCCAATCTGGTGGAAAGTCCCGGTGGCGCGCTGTGGCTGCGAGGCAGTGCGGGAGGAGACACCGATTACACGATTCAGGCAAGCGTCAGCTTGCCCGTGCAAGCGGAAGTAAGGGAACCGCCGGAAAGTTCACTGATGAATTTCATGCGCAAACGCGGTTGGGTTGTCAATCTGGAGGAATATCGCCGGAATCCGGCGAACTATCCCGGCCTGGTATTGCCGGATTGGCTGGCCTCACGCTTTCCGGATGCCTGGCTGCTGATTCCGCTCATCGGCGGGGCGGGGCTGATCGGATTCGTCCTGCTTTCGTCGCCCCGGACGCGCTTCGATATTGACTGGGAAGTGCTCGATCTGCTCAAGACCGCCCAGCATCAAGCCGCCAGCGACCTGGAGAGAATGCTGTCCGCCGAGGATTTGCTGGAAGCGCGCAAGTTCGAGTCCTTCAACCGCATGACGGCCTTCGTCGTCCACGACCTGAAAAACCTCGTGGCCCAGTTGTCGTTGATGCTGCGCAACGCCGAGCGCCATAAGGACAACCCCGAATTTCAGGCAGACATGCTTGAAACCGTGGCGCACGTCGAAACAAAAATGCGCGAGCTGATGGTGCAGTTGCAGGAAAAACGTTCGATTGACCCGCCCCGTGTGCTCAATCTGGTGAAACAACTGGAAAAGGTCCACCGCGCCAGGCAAGAACAGCATCCTGGGCTGGAGCTTGACATACCGCTGGATTGCGATACGTTTATGGTGCTGGCGCATCCTGAACGCTTGGAGCGCGTCATCGGGCATATCGTACAAAATGCCATCGAGGCTACGCCAGAGAGTGGTAAGGTGTGCGTTACGCTGGAGGCTTCCGGTTCTGAGCGGGTGCGCGTCGTGGTTGCGGATACCGGCTGTGGCATGTCGGAGGACTTCATCCGCGAACATCTTTCGCGCCCATTTCAAACGACCAAGTCGAGTGGCATGGGGATCGGCGTCTTTGAAACCCGCCAGTACATCCGCGAGTTGGGCGGGGATGTGTCTTACGAGAGCAGGAAAGGCATCGGCACAAGGGTCATCATCGAGTTGCCCCTGCATGCGAGACTGGATTCGGAACACGAAGAAAAATCAGACGGCAATCATGACTGAAAAGCAAAGAACCCTGTTGATCATCGAGGACGACCCGGCCCTGCAAAAGCAGATGCGTTGGGCATTCGACGGTTTCGAGACCGTGGTCGCGGAGGATCGTGAGAGCGCGATCGTGCAGATGCGCCGTTATGAGCCTGCGGTCGTGACCATGGATCTGGGATTGCCGCCGAAGCCCGACGATGTGAGCGAGGGTTTCGCTCTCCTGAGTGAATTTCTGGCCTTGGCTCCCGAGACCAAGATCATCGTCCTCACCGGGCAGCACGACCGCGAGAACGCGGTGCGCGCCGTTGGCATGGGGGCTTACGATTTTTTCAGCAA
>WRJU01000130.1 GCA_009778425.1 Pseudomonadota bacterium | reverse complement strand
GATACGTTCCAGTACCAGCTCAACGACGGCGACAACAGTCCGAGCAACTGGGCGACGGTGACGTTCCATGTGCCGGGGCCGCCCGTCCCACCGATAAGCGTGGAAGACAACTACGAAGTGCTGGAGACCAGCGTCACGAAGCACAACGTGCTGGACAACGACCCCAGAGGCGTCCTTGTCACCAAAGTGGTCATCAATGGCGAGGAACACGTTGTCGACCCGATCAAGGGGTTCGAGTTCGAAACCGAGCTCGGTGGCGGCGTGAGGATCATGCAGGACGGCACCTTCACGTATGTTGCGCCAGTGCGCGACCATGGTGACGATATTTCCGACGTCGACCACTTTCAGTACATTGCGAAGGATGCCAGCGGCAATCTGAGCGAGCCGACCATGGTCAATATCGACATCCTCGACACTGTGCCGATAGCGAACGACGACAATTACGCGCTGACCGAAATAAACATAATAAAGCGTTTCCATGGCAACGTGATGGACAGCGACATACAGTCGGCGGACTATGTGTTGAAGGCAGATGAAGACAGCATCCAAAACATCGTCTGGCAGGTCAGGGCGGATGAAAATGCGGCGGGCTTAGAGGTGCCAGAGGGCAAATACAACCCCGGTGACCTTGGTGCGGCGTTTGCAACTGCCAATGACGGCTGGGTGTGGATCAACCAGGACGGCAGCTTCGAGTACAGGCCCCCGTCAGGCGCCTTCAAGGGCGAGGATTCGTTTCAGTACCAGCTCAACGACGGCGACAACAGCCCGAGCAACTGGGCGACGGTGACGCTGCATGTGCCGGGACCGCCAGTCCCCACGACCGTCCACGACGGTGGTGCGGAACACGGCGATTTGAGCGGTACGGATGGCGTCGTCGATGTCTTCAAATGGAGCTTGGCTGATCTTGGGCACGGAGATTCGGTGACGAATACCGTAAACGGGTTCAATGCTTCAGAAGGAGACAAACTCGATCTGCGCGACCTGCTCCGGGAAGGAGACGACTACCTCTTCAATGAGGAACATTTGAGCGTATCCTCTGATAACAGCGGCAATACGGTCATCGCGGTCACACCTGTCGATACGTCTGCGCCGTCGTTGAACATCGTGATCGAAGGAATCGATTTGACTGGCGGTAACTATGGTCAGGATGCCATCGACCAGATGATCAAGAACGGCAACCTGGTCGACGACAAGTAAGGTTCACGAGAAAGCAAGCAAGATGGATCAATTCCCGCATGGCGCAAGCCATGCGGGTTTTTTTTCGCGTTCAGCGCGATTCCAGGATCAGGCGGTCGAAAGCGGGCTGCGGCGGACGGGCGTTATCCGCGTGAAGGCGGGAGAAAACCTCGTACTGTTCATCCGAGATCGTCATCGGCTCTTTCATCACCACCCATAGCACGCCCTCGGTGCAGGGCGGCATGGTGAGCGAACCCATGTAGAGATAGTGCGCCGTGCTCGTTGGCAGGAACGCGGCCATGTCCAGCGTGGCTTGAGGTGTGTAGCTGTCTCCCTTTTCCAGCGGCAGGTTGTTGAGCAGGGTTTGCAGCGGCGCGCTGGGCTGGCTGCCACGCGCGAACTGTACGGCCAGTACCGCGATCTGGCCCTTGCCGTCACGATGGAAAAAATGCGCCTCCATGTCGGCAATCTTGTTGTCGATGCGCGTCTCAGCCGGGCGGTGCAGGGTAAGGCCTTCCAGAAGATAACGCTGCCCGCGCACTTCCATGCCCATGCCTTCCGTGATTCTGATCTGTAATTGCCGGGAGCCGTTGGTGATGATGAAGCTCGCCGGGCGATAGTCGAACTTCACCGGATCGAGATCGACCGGGACAGGCTGGTTCGTCGTGAAGTCGATGGGGGACTGCCGCTTGCCTTCGGTGCACGCCTTCCATTCCGGGCGCAGTTTTCCCCAGAACTCCGGCCCGACCGCGCCGGAATAAGCCCAACCCTCGCCGCTTTCCGAAAAGGAGGCGGGCTGTTGCGTGGGCGCGCTTGCCGGTTTTCGCGGCGATGTAGTGGGAGCAGGAGCGGGCAGGACGAGAGGCTGTATTGCTGCCGGTTCGCGCCGTGGGGGAGGCGAGGTATTGGGAGGCCGTTTCTGCGGTTGCGGAATCTCAGGGAGCGCAGGGGGTTTGGGAACAGCCGGATTCTGCGGCATCGCAGGCATCTGGAGGGGTTTGATCTGAATGGGCGCAATCGGGACGATAGGTGCCGGGGGCGCGGCTGGAGCCGGTGTTGGCGGCGGGTCTGCGGCGACCGTCGCCGAGGTTTTTTGCGCTACGGGTTTTTCAGTAGAGGTTGGGAGCAATATGGCCTTGGGCTGTGGTGGGGGCGTTTCCTCCTTTACAGGCTCGGTAGGCGGGAGGGCATTCCGGGCGGCCTGATGAGCCGCGTCGGCGAGTTGGCCGATGGCGTTCAAGGCCGCTTTTTTGTCTCGCTTGCCGTTTGCGGATGCTGTTGGCAGACCGCACACCTTGCGCCATATCCGCTCATCGACCGAATTGTTCCGCACTGTCACTGGTCGCGGCTCAGGCACGGTTTCCTCGCGGAGGATGTTAGTGTGGTCGTCCATGTAGACCCGTTTGATGATCGTGAAACTCCGGCCAAGGCAATCGTAGCGGTTCAGCGCCTTGATCATCCGGTATCCGGCTTGTTTCGCCTCGGAGTCGTTCAGCACGATCCGTCCCCACGACACCTTTGCGCCGCGATCGGTATTGAAAATGACGGAAGAGTCGATTTCAATCGTGTGGCCGCTGTCGCTGACGATTTTTTCCCAAATATCCGCATGCGCCGTCACGGGAACCGTCGCCATGATGGCGGCAAGCGCGAGGGAGCAAAGCAGCGGAAAATGGGCAAAGAGCGGTTTCATCGCCGTTCGTTTCATTGGCCGGAAGAGACCATGCTGTGAGCTTACTGCGTATCGGGGAGGAGGTAGCGGGACATTTGAAACGGGCGGGTGTGACTTTCTGTTTTTTGTGAGTGGCTTATTTGAGCAATCACAGGTTGAGTTGAGAGTGAGAGCCAAACCGAGCCAGAATCAGACGGTCAGTGCCAATGACACGATAGATCAGTACCAGGTCGGGTCTGACGTGGCAATCCCGATAGTCTTTCCAGTTGCCGGTTAGCGCGTGGTCGCGGTGTCGCGCTTCCAGCGGTTCATCGTTTGCCAATGCCTCAATGATTTTTCGCAGCTCGGTATCCAGTAAGACACGATACGGCCCTTTTGCCTCGCGCTTAAAGTCCCGCTTGAAAGCGGTAGTGCGCTCAATCGTCCGCATGTAGATCGGCGAACAGGGCATCGACGGAGTCGAACCGCTTCAGGTTCCCACGTTCAATTTCGGCGAAAGCCTCCAAGGTCTCCGCGTTGGGCTGGAACAGCACTGCCGGAATGGACTTGTCCTGTGCAATGCGGGTCATCAACACCCGTACTACGTCGCTAACGGTCAAGCCCGCTGCTTGGATGACCTTATTGGCGGCTTCTTGTATTTCACCCGGCACACGAGCCTGAACCATGCGGCTGACAGCCATTGTTCATTCTCCTGCTATTAATGTATTTCAGTGTAATACAAATAGAAGAAATATACAAGGAAGGCTTTATTTCAGGCGCTTTGCACCAATAAAAAAACCGGCTGAATCTCCAGCCGGTTTTTGGGATACATCAAGAGTTACGGCGCGTCACCACCACCACCAGCAGCAAGAGCGCGGCAGCTTGCGGGCAGGTATCTCGGGTCTATGCCATTGGCGGCGGCTGGGCCACATTGCCATGCGACGATGGCTTGTTCCTGGCCCCTTTGAAAATTATCCTGCACAGCAGGATTTTGGGCATCAGCATCAGTAAAAGGCCGAAGTTCCAAGACGTTATTACCGCCCAGTTGCGAAATTCCCCGAGCCGTCACGGTGATTACGCCATCGTTAGCCGTGGTGAGTGTTTGAACGTACTGGGAAATTGGGCCAGCAGCATCTTCGCCGCAACCAAAGCCATTGGCGGCAACGACATTCAAACCTGTTTGAGAAGCCTCGGTAATGGTCGTGCGGCAGGACGACGCGGCCAAGATGACCTCGGATACTCGCGCGCGGGCGGTGTAGTCCTGATAGGCGGGCAGCGCGACGGCGGCCAAGATGCCGATGATCGCAACGACGATCATCAGTTCGATGAGGGTAAAGCCTTGTTGGGTCTTTTTCATTTGGAAACTCCTGTTGGGTGACAAGCGGGCTTTCCGCTGATCAGAATACAGCAAGAGCCGTGCCCGGTTTGTGTGGCCTCTATGTGTGACGGGAGTCTCGAAATGAGTGCCTAAAAGTGACAAATCCGAGCGATAGATTGTCAAAAATCGACAATCTATCGCTCGGATTGTTCCGTTCAGACGTCTTCGGCCTTACAGCCCGGTCTGGCTGATGAGCATTTCCTTCAGGTTGTCGGAAACGGTGAAGTCCGCTTCGGTTGCGGCGCGGATGTCTTCCACGCTGACACCCGGCGCGGTTTCTTCCAAAAACATCTTGCCGTCACGGAAGCGGAACAGCGCCATCTCCGTGACCAGGGTGGACACGCGGTTCTTGACGGTGAGCGGAAGGTTGCACTTCTTGAGAATCTTCTTCTCCCCGTTGTTGGTGTGCTCCATCGCCACGATGAGCATCTTTGCGCCGACCGCGAGGTCCATCGCGCCGCCCATACCAGGCACGTTCTTGCCGGGAATCATCCAGTTGGCGAGGTCGCCGTTTTCAGCGACCTGCATGCCGCCGAGCACGGCCGCGTCGAGGTGCCCGCCACGCATCAGCGCGAAAGACGTTGAAACGTCAAACGTGGAGCCGCCGGGCAGGATGGTTACAGGATTGCCGCCCGCGTTCACGGTGCGGGGTTTGCCCACGGGGGGGATGTCTTTCGGAACCGGACCCATGCCCACAATGCCGTTTTCCGAGTGGAGCATCAGGTGCACATCCGGGGGCAGGACATTGGCGACGAGAGTCGGCAAGCCGATACCGAGGTTTACAACGTCCCCGTCTTTGAGTTCCAGCGCGATACGGCGAGCGATGAACTCCTTGGCGCTCATTTCTTGCGTCATGTCTGTCTCCTTTCAGGCGGGGTATACGAGGTGGTCGACCAGGATGCCGGGAATCATGACGTGATCCGGGTCGATTGTGCCGACCTCAACGACTTCGAGCGCCTCCGCGATTACCGTTTTGCCGGCGAGCGCCATGAGTGGGTTGTGGTTGCGCATCGAGCGATAGCAGACAAGGTTGCCGAATGTGTCGGCCTTGGCCGCTTCCAGTATGGCCAACTCGGCGGTCAGTGGCAGTTCCAGCAGGTAATCCCTGCCGTTGATGTTGATCGTCTGTTTCTGGTCGAACTTCTGGCCGTTGATGGTGATGTCCTGCTTGGCCTCGCTCACCGAGGTGCCCACGCCCGTCGGGGTAAGTACGCCGCCCAGGCCGGAACCGCCGGCGCGGATGCGCTCGGCCAGCGTACCGATGGGGTTCAGTTCGATTTCCATTTCACCGGCAAGCATCTGGCGCTGTGCTTCTTTATTTAAACCGATATGGCAAGTAATCATTTTCTTGACACGTTTATTACGAACCAGCAGACCTACGCCTTCCGGCCCCTTTGTGGCGTCCAGAAAGGCCGTGTCGTCCCCGATCAGCGTCAAGTCCTTGACGCCCGAATCGAGAATGGCCTGCACGATCCGTAGCGGCGTACCGTTGCCCATGAAGCCCCCGTACATGATGGTCATGCCATCACGCAGGAACGAAGCGACTTGTTCGATTTCAAGTCTTTTTGATTTCATTTCCCTTTCTCCCGATATGCCGC
>WRJU01000129.1 GCA_009778425.1 Pseudomonadota bacterium | reverse complement strand
CAAAAGCTCGAAAAGATTGCCCTCGAAGACGAATACTTCATCGAGAAGAAGCTCTACCCGAACGTGGACTTCTACTCCGGCATCGTCCAGAAGGCGCTGGGCATTCCCACTACCATGTTCACCTGTATCTTTGCCCTGGCGCGCACGGCGGGTTGGCTGGCACAATGGGAAGAGATGATTACCGACTCGGAATACAAAATCGGACGTCCCCGCCAGCTTTACGTTGGCGCGGCCCGACGCGACGTTCCGGACATCGGCAAGCGTTGATCGAAATACAGGCACGGAGGGCGAGGTCTTCCGTGCCTGGCGATTGTCTGGCATAAATAGAACATGGGTCGAACGCAATCTCCGTCTTTCATGGCGGGGTGCTTCAATCATAGGGCAGGGTTCATACGGGCGGGATGAGTTTGCAAACCTGTTGATGCGGGGCGGGCCAAGGGGCCGTCCCGCTTTTCTTCCAATAGGCCGATGTAGCCCATCTCTTACAGACAAGCGCGGCATTGCCGGAGCGGCAACCGCGCTCTGAACAAAAAAGGTGGTTTTGATGAGAGAAAAGGAACTTCAAGGCACGTCCTATCTGTTTGGTTCGAACGCGCCTTTCATCGAGGAACTTTACGAGAATTACCTGGCTGACCCTGCTTCGGTCGAGGAACGCTGGTGCGTGTATTTCGACCAGCTCCAGGCACAGGCGGGCGCGGCAGTGCGGGACGTGGCTCACGGCCCGATCATCACAGCCTTCGAACAGTTGGCCAAGCGTGGCCCGGTGCGCACGGTGAGTTCCGAAGGCGAGGACAAATTGCAGACCGATGTCCTGCAACTGATTGCCGCCCATCGCTATCTCGGCAACCGCCGCGCCAGCCTCGACCCGCTCAAGCGTGGCGACCGGCCGCAGATCGGCGAACTCGAACCCTCGTACTACGGGCTTGCCGAGGCCGATCTGTCCAAGACTTTCAACGTCGGCAACTTCAGGGGCGTTCCGGGGGACCGCGCAACCCTGCGCGATATTCTCGAAGCCCTGCGTCAGACCTACTGTGGCAACATCGGTGCCGAATATCAGCACATTTCCGACACGGCCCAGCGACGCTGGATACAGGAGCGGCTGGAAAGTGCCCGTGGCACGCCGGATTTTACGCCGGATGAAAAACGTCACATCCTGGGGCGCGTGACTGCTGCCGAAACCCTCGAACGCTACCTGCACACCCGTTACGTGGGGCAGAAACGCTTTTCGCTCGAAGGCGGTGAATCGACCATCGTCGCAATGGATGAACTCGTGCGTGTCGCGGGCAAGCTGGGCGTGACGGAAACCGTGATTGGCATGGCTCACCGTGGTCGACTCAACGTCCTGGTCAACGTCCTGGGCAAATCGCCCTCCATGCTCTTCTCCGAATTTGAAGGCAAGGTCAAAGCCGATCTCTCCGCTGGCGATGTCAAATACCACATGGGTTTTTCCAGCAATATCATGACCTCTGGCGGGCCAATGCACCTCGTGCTGGCCTTCAATCCTTCACACCTGGAAATCATCAACCCGGTCGTGGAAGGTTCCGTTTACGCGCGTCAGATTCGGCGCGGAGAAAAAGATGCCAAGAGCCAGGTTCTTCCCGTCCTGATCCACGGCGATGCTGCCGTAGCCGGACAGGGCGTCAACCAGGAAATGCTCAACTTCTCCCAGACCCGGGGTTATGGCACGGGCGGAACCATCCATCTGGTCGTCAACAACCAGATCGGTTTTACCACGTCCAACCCGCTCGACCTGCGTTCCTCTCTTTACTGCACCGACATTTTCAAAGTGGTCGAAGCTCCGATCTTCCACGTCAACGGCGACGATCCGGAGGCCGTGGCCTTCGTTACCCGGTTGGCCGTCGAATTCCGTCAGGAATTTAAGAAGGACGTGGCAGTCGACATCTTCTGCTTCCGCAAGCTCGGCCACAACGAGCAGGATGAGCCGATGGTCACGCAGCCGCTGATGTACCAGATCATCCAGAAGCATCCCGGCTCACGCAAACTTTATGCTGACCGCCTGGTCGCCGAAGGTACGCTTGCCGCCGATGAACCCGACAAGATGATCGCCGAATACCGCGAGCATCTCGATCGTGGTGAGTTGCTCTACAATCCGGTGCTTTCCGGCTACAAACGTCATTATTCGGCAGATTGGACTCCTTTCCTCAAGCAGCCCTACACCGACGAAGCCAATACCGCGATTCCCGCACAGGAAGTCCGCCGTCTCGCGCAGGCGCTGACCGCGATCCCGGAAGGCTTCGCGCTCCACTCCCGTGTGCAGAAAATCATCGATGATCGCACCGCGATGGGGCGAGGCGAACTGCCCATCGACTGGGGCATGGGGGAGAACCTTGCCTACGCCAGCCTGCTTGCCCAGGGGTTCGGCGTGCGCATCTCGGGTGAAGACGTTGGCCGGGGAACCTTCTTCCACCGCCACGCCACGCTGCACGACCAGAAACGCAAGGAGCGCAGTGAAGGTGTTTTCATGCCGCTTGCCCACGTTCAGGAAGGGCAGGCCCGCTTCCAGTGTTTTGATTCGGTGCTGTCCGAAGAAGGCGTCCTCGCCTTTGAATACGGCTACGCGACGACTGAGCCGAACGAACTCGTCGTCTGGGAAGCCCAGTTCGGAGACTTCGTCAACGGCGCGCAGGTCGTCCTCGATCAGTTCATCTCCTCGGGCGAAGCAAAATGGGGGCGCATCACCGGGCTGACCCTGCTCCTGCCGCATGGCTACGAAGGGCAAGGCCCTGAGCATACCTCCGCGCGCCTGGAACGCTTCATGAACATGGCGGCGGAAAACAACTGGCAGGTCTGCGCTCCTACAACCCCCGCGCAAATCTTCCACCTCTTGCGCCGCCAGATGATGCGCAAGCTGCGCAAACCCCTGGTGGTCATCACGCCGAAATCGCTGTTGCGCCACAAGGATGCGGTGTCGAGCATCGAAGAACTCGCAACCGGCCAATTCCAGACCGTGATTCCAGAGGTCGAACCGCTAGATCGCAAGAAAGTCAAGCGCATCGTGCTGTGCCAGGGCAAGCTCTACTACGAACTGCTCGCCTATCGACGGGAACAGAAAATCACCGATACCGCGCTGGTTCGCCTCGAACAGCTCTATCCCTTCCCGGTCCAGGCATTTGCCGCTGCGATCGAGCAGTTCCCCAACGCGAAGGAAGTCATCTGGTGCCAGGAAGAGCCGCGCAACCAGGGAGCCTGGTATTGGCTGGCGTCCAGGCAACACCTGATAAACGTCCTCGGTACGCGCCGTGAACTGCTATTGGTCAGCCGTCCAGCCTCTGCTTCGCCAGCCGTGGGCTACCATGCCAGGCATGTGAAGCAGCAAAAGGACATCATTGAACACGCATTTGGGCCGATCCAGAATACGACTCCGCAGTCGCCCAACTAACCCAATTAGCAAGGGAAGGAATCTCACATGTTAATCGAAGTCAAAGTACCGCAGCTGTCCGAGTCTGTATCCGAAGCAAGCCTCGTGACCTGGCACAAGAGAGCAGGAGAAGCCATTGCGCGCGATGAAAACCTGGTCGACATCGAAACCGACAAGGTTGTACTCGAAACCCCGGCTCCTGCGGATGGCGTCCTTGTTGAAATCGTCATGGACGATGGCGCAACCGTCACTTCGGGCGACCTGATCGCCCGAATCGACACCGAGGCCAAGGCTACCGCCACCGCCGCTGCGCCGTCCGAACCTGCTGCCGCTGCTGCGTCGTCTGCCAGCGCCGGAACGGCGGGCGAACCCAGCCCGGCGGCGCGCAAGATACTGGAAGAAAAAGGCGTCCCTGCTTCTTCCATAAGCGGTACGGGAAGAGGCGGGCGCGTCACCAAGGAGGACGCTCTAGGCGCCAAATCCACCGCTGCGCCCGCTACGGCAAAACCCGCCGCTGCACCACCTGCGGCTGTGCCGGCATTTATCGGCGACCGTCCGGAAGAACGCGTCCCCATGACCCGCCTGCGCGCCCGCATTGCCGAGCGGCTCATCCAGTCCAAGAACGAGAACGCCATTCTGACCACGTTCAACGAAGTGAACATGGCTCCCGTCATGGCTCTGCGCAAGCAATACGGCGAGAAGTTTGAGAAAGCCCACGGTGTGCGTCTCGGCTTCATGGGTTTCTTCGTCAAGGCGGCCGTCGCGGCGCTCAAGCGGTATCCGATTCTCAACGCCTCGATTGACGGCAACGACATCATCTACCACGGCTACATCGACATTGGCGTTGCTGTGGGCAGCCCGCGCGGCCTCGTCGTTCCCATCCTGCGCAACGTCGAAATCCTCTCGGTGGCCGAAATCGAACTCAAGATTGCCGAGTTCGGCAACAAGGCCAAGGATGGCCGCCTGTCGATAGAGGAACTCACCGGCGGGACTTTCTCCATCTCCAACGGCGGCGTGTTCGGTTCCATGATGTCCACGCCCATCATCAACCCGCCGCAATCGGCCATCCTCGGCATCCACGCCACCAAGGATCGCCCGGTGGCCGAGAACGGCCAGGTCGTCATCCGTCCCATCAACTACCTAGCGCTTTCCTACGATCACCGCATCATCGATGGACGGGAAGCCGTCCTTGGCCTGGTTGCGATGAAGGAAGCCCTGGAAGACCCGGCGCGGCTGATATTGGATGTTTGATGTGCAGGCCGCCCCCCTTCTGATAAAGGGGGGCGAAACGGCGTTGTCTTCAACGGGAATCTCGCTCCATGTTGAGACTCTATCTTGACCTTTGCTGTTTCAATCGCCCATTTGACGATCAGTCACAACTCAGGGTGAAGTTGGAAACAGAGGCAAAACTCGCCATTCAGGAACGCATTCTGGAAGGTGTTTATGAGTTTGTCTGGTCATACATCATAGATTTTGAGAATGCTCAGAATCCGTTTCCTGCCAAAATGAATAGCATCGAAGATTGGAGAGCATTTGCTTGCACCAATGTGTCGGAAAATGACAGTATTCTTTCGTTTGCCGAATCTTTGGCAGAAAAAGGCATCAAACTATACGATGCACTGCACATTTCATGTGCCGTAGAAATGCAATGTGATTATTTTGTCACCACTGACAGGAAACTGCTTAATACGTCGGTACAAGGCATTAAAATCATCAGCCCCATTCGTTTCATCGAGGAGCAAGGTTAATCATGGAAACCGAAACCGTGCTGCGCCAAAAAGGGATGCTTGTTCTGATAGAGCACTTGGGCAGAGTGAATGCCGAGCGTTTTATTGCATTGATGAACCGGGAACCGTTCGATTACACCGAATGGCGGCATGGCTTGTTTAAGGAACAATCTGTTCGGGAACTCAGTGCGGCGGCGATGAAGGCTAAGTCCAACTTTTAACTGAAGGAATCTCCAACCATGTCCAAAGAATTCGACATCCTCGTCATTGGCGGCGGCCCCGGTGGTTACGTGGCCGCTATCCGCGCCGCGCAACTCGGCTTCACGGTCGCTTGCTGCGAGTCCAACCCTTATGCCGACCCCAAGGGCGAACCGAGGCTGGGGGGCACTTGCCTCAATGTTGGCTGCATCCCTTCCAAGGCGCTGCTCCACACTTCGCATCTGTATGAAGAAGCTGCCCATGCCTTTGCAGGGCAGGGCATCGAAATCGGTGCCCCAAAAATCAACGTCTCGAAGATGCTTGCCCGCAAAAACGGCATCGTCGAACAGCTTACCGGCGGCATCAAGGGGCTTTTCAAGAAAAACAAAGTCACTTTCCTGTCCGGCCATGGCGCGTTTGCCGGTAAATCAACGAATGGCTGGAAACTGAAGGT
>WRJU01000128.1 GCA_009778425.1 Pseudomonadota bacterium | reverse complement strand
CCCCCGACAACAACAGGGCAGCAAGAAGGATGAATTTGTGCATAACAAACCTCAGAAACACAATAGGTTCTGATTCTACCTCTTGGTCAGAGTTGCAGTGAACCTGCCCCGTCGACCCCTCTAGCCGTTTTTTTCTGTTGGTGATGAACCCTCAAGCCAATCCATCACCTGCTCCGCCCTCTCCAGCAACCCATCGCATTCGATGCTCTCCACCGGCATCCCTTCGCTATAGCCGTACTTCACGAGCAACACGGGTACGCCTGCGGCGCGGGCGGCAAGCGAGTCATTGATGGAATCGCCGATCATCAGGGATTCTTCCGGCTTTACCCCAAGCAAGCCGCAGGTGTAGAGAACCATGGCGGGATCGGGTTTTCTCACGGGCAGGGTGTCGCCGCAGACGACCGCGCCAAAATAACGCGCGAGATCGAACTGTTGCAGCAAGGGCAATGTGAAAAAGGCACTCTTGTTGGTGACGACGGCCATTTTCAGTCCGCGCGCGGCAAGCAGCGCGAGAAGTTCGGGAACGCCGGGATAAGGCTGTGTGGCCTGACCATTTACGCGCGTGTAATGGCAGCGGAAGATTTCGCGCGCGGCGTCAGTCTCGGCAGCGGAAGGCTCCGCGCTTTCGGCAAGGCAGCGATGGATGAGGTCGTTGACGCCTCGACCCACAAAGCCGTGGATGCGCGCCTGGCTAAGCGCCGGACGACCCAGTTCGGCCAGCATTTGATTGGCAGCTTCGGTCAGATCGGCAATGGTATCGAGCAAAGTGCCATCGAGGTCGAACAGGACAGCCTTTGCCGCGAAGCGCACACTCATGCGCTCACCGTGGCCAGTTCGGCGCGCAACCGCGCAATGATCGTGTCGTAGCGATGCGGGTCGCTGTCGCGCCCGGCTCCGAACACGGCGGAACCGGCTACGAAGGTGTCGGCTCCGGCGCGGGCAATCTCGGCAATGTTGTCGGCTTTCACGCCACCGTCGACCTCGAGCAGAAGACTCCGCCCGCTTTTCCGGCTCCAGGCATCGATCCGCGCACGGACGGCTGCGAGTTTGTCGAGCGTGCCGGGAATGAACGTTTGCCCGCCGAAACCGGGATTGACGCTCATCAACAGGACGAAATCGAGCCGATCCATGACGTGATCGAGCACATGAAGGGGCGTGGCCGGATTGAGCGCCAGCCCCGCTTTTGCGCCGCCGTCCCGGATGAGGGCCAGGCTGCGGTCGATATGTTCGGACGCCTCGGGGTGGAAGCTGATGAAGTCTGCACCTGCTTCGATGAACCCGGAGATGACCCGGTCGACCGGCTTCACCATCAGGTGCACGTCGATGGGCGCTTTCGTCAGAGGTCGGAGGGCCTTGCATACCAGCGGCCCAACCGTGAGGTTGGGGACGTAATGGTTGTCCATCACGTCGAAGTGAATCCAGTCCGCGCCGGAAGCAATCACATTTTCCACTTCCTCGCCAAGACGGGAAAAATCGGCGGAAAGCAGGCTGGGGGCAAGGCGGTACATGAGCGGCAATCCCGAAAAATTCCTGAACGGGGAATTTTACCCGTCCCGGAGGAAAAGCTCACCGCACGCAGTCAAAAATCAAAGACTTGCTTACGCATCAAGCGTATTGGTCTCAGACGCATATTCAGAGCATCAATCTGCTCCATGATGCGGTCGCTCATGCCTGGCTTGAGGTGGCTGACGTACACTTCCGGCGATACGGTCAATTCGGAAAGCATGGTTTCCAGCATGCCTGGGCACAGGTGGCGCGCTGCGATTGCCATCGCGCGCATCTCCTCTGGGAAGGCCGTTTCCACGATCAGGTAACGCAGGGATTGGCAGGCGTTGATGGCGGCGATCAGTTCAGGGCTGTAGGTCGTATCTCCCGAATAGATCAACTGCGCTTTGCCGCTATCGAGAAGCCAGGCCGCGCCAGGGACGGTATGGAGCACCGGCAGTGCCGTAAATGCGCGCTTGCCCAGTCGCAAGGTTTCGCCGATCTGTACCGGTTGCAGGCGCAGATAGGAAAAGCGGCGATCTGGAATGGCGGTGAAATCCGGCCACACCAGCCAGTTGAAGACATGCGCCCGCAGGATGTGCAGCGTTTCCGGCGGCGCGTAGATCGTAACTGTGTGCTGACAGATCTCGCCGATGGAATCGACCAGCAGGGGGATAGCGGCGATGTGATCGAGGTGGGAGTGGCTGACGAAAACGTGACTGATGCGGCGCAATTCATCAAATGACAAATCGCCTACACCGGTTCCACAGTCGATGAGCACATCATCATCGACGAGAAATGAAGATGTACGCGAATCCTCGCCACCAATTCCACCACTACAGCCAAGTACCCTCAGTTTCATGAATCTTCCGACAAGCCGACCGTTTTCTCTCCAGACAAACTATAAGCTTATCATCCGCCCCGGCAACGGGCGATGAAAGAAGTCACGGCATTCCGAAGCCGCTGTTTTGAGCCACACCCGGCCCGTATTCAGGAACGCGTGAAAAATTCCATTTTGACCCCGGCAATTTCTATGATGTCGTGATCATTCAGTTTATGCGCATGAGCGTCGAGTTGTTCGCCATTGACCTGCGGATACACCTTGCCTTCGACGTGGGTGATGAAATAGCCCTTCTCACGCCGCGTAATGACCGCAACCTGATAGCCGGGCTTGCCCAAGGTCGTCACCGGCTTGCTCAGTTCGAGTTCCTGCCCGGTATTGATTCCGCTCAATACCTGGATTACGCCGAGATGTTCCAGCAGATGCCCGACCGATGCGCTCATGCCCCCGGCGCTTCCGGTCAAGGATTGGGATTGCAAATTTCGCGTACGGATCGTACTTGTCCCGGTCGGCAGGGGTTCAGCCGGGTTGAGCGTCCCTATTTCAAAAGGCTTCAAGGTGGCGGTATCGACCAACTCCGTCGCCGCCACGCCAGGGGGGGAAACGTCGACCAGGTATTTGATCCGATATTTGCCAAGCTCGATCACGTCATTGTTGTGCAGCACATACTTCTTGACCGGCTGCCCATTGACGTAGGTTCCGTTGGTACTGTTGAGGTCTTCCAGAAAAGCGTCGCCCAGAATCCGGGTAATCACGGCGTGCTGGCCGCTAATGGAGAGATTGTCGATCTGGATGTCGTTGACCGGCTTGCGACCAATTGAAGTGCGCTCCTTGTTGAGCACAATCTCCTTGAGCACCAGTCCGTCCATACTGAGGATCAACTTCGGCATTACTCGCATCCATTCATGTTTATCTGGCGATACGCGCCATCCGCGCATCGATCGTCGTCACGCTGAGCCAACTCATCAAACCACGCAACGATAACGGAAACGTTATCGCGTCCACCGGCGGATTTCGCGGCCTCGATCAGGCTTCCGGCCACTTCCTCAGCCCGCGCAGGCATCCCGAGCAGCCTGACAATTTCATGCTCGTCCACCATGTCTGTCAAACCGTCCGTGCACAGTAGCAAACGATCTCCCGAAAGCAATGCACAAATACCGGTATCGAGTTCTACTTCGTCATGTACCCCGACGCCGCGCGTGAGCAATCCCCGGTAAGGATGATTTTGCGCCATCTCGACTGTCAATTGCCCGGCATCGACGAATTCCTGCACCAGGGTGTGATCGCGCGACAATTGCGTCAGTGTGCCATCGCGCAGCAAATACAGACGCGAATCACCGACGTATACGTAGCTCATTTCGCCCGGGCTCAACACAGCCCCGACAAAAGTCGACCCCATCGAGTTGGCGGCATCGGACAGCCTTCCCGCGCTACGGATGACAACATTGACATCGACAACGCTATCGGCGAGCGTCCCGGCATAATCAGGTTTTCTGCTCCCCTGCTTTTTTTCCGCCGTATCGAGCAATTTATCCAGCACATAATTGACAACCAGCGCGGAAGCTAGGTCGCCTGAACTATGCCCCCCCATGCCATCGGCGAGCAACAGCCACCCCCGTCCAGCATCGATCCATAGCGCATCTTCATTGCGGCTCCGAACCAAGCCAATGTCCGTGCGCGCGGCACATTCAAGCATCAATGCTCCCCCCTGCGTTTAGCCGCCCTCCGGCATGATTTGAGTCACCCCGGCCTGAAGGCCGGGGATTCCTCGATACGGTTTAGGGGAGCCTTCGGCTCCCCGTTACGCTTTGTCTCGCTTAACTCTGCCATAAATGGCGGAGATTGCGCGAGACATGTGTTCAGCGCCTCCGATCCGAAAAATTTCCGCTTATTCTAGAATAGGTGGTTCAACAAGTTTTGATGGGTTGACATTTATTGCTTTTGGCCTGTCTGACACAGCAACAATGCTGTACGATGCTTGAATTATCCGCTCTTTCCGCTTCACCATGACTACTAGACGGATCATCATTCTGCTCGCTGGCCTATTTGCTGTTTTCTGCCTACCCCTCATCTCTTCGGCAGCCCCTTCCAAGGCTTCCTCCCGAGCCATGCGCCCCGTTCATCAGGACAGCGGCCCGGTCGGGATGAACATTGAAGCCGAGATCAACGCGTACAGGGGAACCGAACAGAAACTGAGCTCCCAAATAGACGAACTCAGAACAGAATTGCTCGAACGGGCTCCGCAGACGGTATCTGGCGAACACGAACTCATTCAGAGACTACAAGCTCGCATACACGAACTCGAAAAAGAACAAAGAGAACTGCAAAAACTACTCGAACAGCCACGGTCAAACGCTTCGCTTAACTGGCTGTTTGGCGGGGCTGCCTTTTTTACCCTTGCCCTCTGCGTCATCCTCCTGTTGCGCATGAACAGGACAAAAACCTTCGATGAGACATGGCCACAGGAGGAACCGGCCTCTCTCGAGGAGGCTTCCCCCCCCCTTTTCAGCCTCGCCCCTTCCGTATCCGCCACGGCGACAGAGCCCGAACCACCCCAGGCGCATCCTTTCGTTCCCGCCCTGCCCGATTGGGATGCAGCCTCGCCAGCGCTCGATTTGCAGAGCCTGAAAGCCCTGGCAGCGGAAGAAAACGTCCGGAGCCGCGACTCGACCATCGAACTGGCCGAGATCATGTTGAGCTTTGGCCGCATCAACAGCGCCGCCGAAGCTTTGGCAAACTTTATCGAGAACAACCCGAAAGAGGCTTTCGTGCCCTGGCTCAAGCTGCTCGAAGTCTACCGGGCCAACGGGCAACGTACCGAATTCGACAGAATCGCCACGAAGCTGAACAAGACTTTCAATATCTGGACAGTCGACTGGGACAATTTCAATGACGCCCTCGCCCCGTTGCACGGCCTTGAAACGACGACGCACGTTGTGGAACGTTTGCAGAAGCTATGGGGTACACGTGAATGTCAGGCTTATCTGCAATACCTGCTGCGCGACACACGGGACGAAACCCGGCGGGGCTTCCCGCTTGCCGCCATTGACGACATTCTTTGCCTGAACGATATTCTTGAATACCGCCTTGGCCCCTATACCGGCCCATCCAGTGATTTTGACAGTAGTTTGCTGAGCGCCGCTCCCCTGACGGAAACTGAATGAGGGTCTTCTGAAACCGTCTTGATGTTTTTCATCAAAGCACTTGATGTTTTCACCAGAGCATCAAGTGCTTTTCCTTGCCCGCGTCTTCCGCTCAAACCGGGTTGGGCAAATCGAGAAAATCCGCCGTAAGCCCCAGTCCGTCATTCAGATGGCGCGACAGCGCCCGCACACCGTAGCGCTCAGTGGCATGGTGTCC
>WRJU01000127.1 GCA_009778425.1 Pseudomonadota bacterium | reverse complement strand
TTCGAGAATGGCGAAGTCGTGCGGATCAAGGAAGGCGCGTTTACCGATTTTCATGGCGCGGTCGAACAGGTCAATTACGAGAAAAGCAAGCTGCGGGTGTCCGTGACCATTTTTGGTCGGGCGACCCCGGTGGAACTGGATTTTGCCCAGGTCGAAAAGTCCTGAGCATGGAACGACAGGCAACAATGCCTGTCAAAAACCGCTCCGTACCCGATGGAGCGGCGGTTGTAACGAGGAGCGCAGGGCGACCTGTGCGTTAGCACTCATCTAGGAGAAAAGCCGTCATGGCGAAGAAGATCATTGGTTATATCAAATTGCAGGTTCCGGCCGGCAAGGCCAACCCGAGCCCCCCGATTGGCCCGGCGCTCGGTCAGCGCGGCCTGAACATCATGGAATTCTGCAAGGCGTTCAACGCCAAGACCCAGAGCATGGAGCCGGGGCTGCCGATTCCGGTAGTGATTACCGCGTTCGCGGACAAGAGCTTCACCTTCGTGATGAAGACGCCGCCTGCAACGGTTCTCATCAAGAAGGCCGCGAAAATCGACAAGGGTTCGCCCAAGCCCCATACCGACAAGGTGGGCAAGATCACTCGCGCCCAGGCCGAGGAAATCGCAAAAGCCAAGCAGCCTGACCTCACAGCGGCTGACATGGACGCGGCCGTGCGTACCATCGCTGGCTCCGCCCGCAGCATGGGCATCACTGTGGAGGGGCTTTGATCATGGCGAAACTTTCCAAACGTATACAGGCGCAGCGCGCAAAAATCGACCACAGCAAAACCTACCCGGTGGCTGACGCGCTGGCGCTGGTCAAAGAATGCGCGACGGCGAAATTCGATGAATCCATCGACATCGCGGTCAATCTCGGCGTCGACGCGCGCAAGTCCGACCAGGTGGTGCGCGGTTCCGTCGTGCTGCCGGCAGGTACGGGCAAGACGGTCAGGGTGGCCGTATTCGCCCAGGGCGAGAAGGCCGATGCCGCCCGCGCGGCGGGCGCGGACATCGTCGGGTTCGAGGAACTCGCCGCCGAGGTAAAAGGCGGCAAGATCGACTTCGACCGGGTGATTGCTACGCCGGACGCGATGCGTGTCGTCGGTCAGCTTGGTCAGATTCTCGGCCCGCGCGGCCTGATGCCGAACCCCAAGGTCGGCACTGTGACGGCGGATGTCGCCACTGCGGTAAAAAATGCCAAGGCCGGCCAGGTTCAGTACCGTACCGACAAGACGGGCTTGGTGCATGCCACGATTGGCCGCGCCTCGTTCGGCGTCGATGCGTTGGAACAAAATCTCAGGGCTTTCATCGACGCGCTGGTCAAGGCTCGCCCGGCTGCGGCCAAGGGCATTTACCTGCGTCGCGTCGCGCTCTCCAGCACGATGGGCGTGGGCGTGAGGGTCGATACCGCCGGTGTGGCGAGTTGAGGAAACAAAGGACTTTGGGCCGTCCGGTGCTGTATTGGCCGGGCGGATCGTCAAAGACCGCAGGCACGGCTGTTTGTTTGATCGGACAAGCCGTTTAATCGTGAAGTTTGCGACCTGCGCAGACGGTGAACCCAGAACAGGATTCAGGCTTTTTTAGCCGTGCTCCTGATCCAGGTCGCCGTGGGTGCGGAGAGCGTCAAAGTTCTCCGTGTGTGGACTTCGATAGGAGGAAAGACCCGTGGGTCTCGATCTTGAAAACAAGAAAGCCGTAGTGGCTGAGGTGTCGGCACAGGTGGCCAATGCCCAGACAATCGCGGTGGCCGAGTATCGCGGCATCGCGGTGGGCGATCTCACCGTGTTGCGCGCCAAAGCCCGCGCGTCTGGCGTATACCTGCGTGTGCTCAAGAACACCCTGGTTCGCCGCGCGCTGGCCGATACCCCGTTTGCCGATCTGGCTGCCCAACTGACCGGGCCGCTGATCTACGGCATTTCGGAGGATCCGGTGGCGGCAGCCAAGGTGCTCAACGACTTTGCCAAGGGCAACGACAAGCTGGTGATGCGCGCGGGCGCATACGCCGGCAAGGTGCTCGACAAGGCAGGCATCCAGGCGCTGGCCTCGATTCCGGGGCGCGAAGAACTGCTCGCAAGGCTTTTGGGCGTTATGCAGGCACCGGTTTCCGGTTTTGCCATGGCGCTCGCCGCGCTGGCCAAACAGCGCGAAGAAGCAGGCGCAGCAGCCTGAACATCCTTTACGGTTTTCCAAACACATTCGATTGTGGAGTGATTTGAAATGGCAATCAGCAAAGAAGACATCCTCGAAGCCGTTGGCTCGATGACAGTTATGGAACTGAACGACCTGGTCAAGGCGTTTGAAGAAAAATTCGGCGTCTCCGCCGCTGCGATGGCGGTAGCCGGAGCGGGAGCCGGTGGCCCCGCTGCGCCTGTCGTCGAGGAAAAGACCGAATTCGACGTGATCCTTGCCGGCATCGGCGAAAAGAAAGTCGAAGTCATCAAGGTCGTGCGTGCGGCCACGGGTCTGGGCCTGAAGGAAGCCAAGGATCTCGTCGACGGCGCGCCGAAGACGGTGAAGGAGGCTCTTCCCAAGGCCGAAGCCGAGGCGCTGAAGAAGCAGCTCGAAGACGCGGGAGCCAAGGTCGAAATCAAGTAATTCCCGCCTTTGGGACGGGGCTGGCGTCCATTGCGGGCTCCAGCCCTTTTGTGCCTTGCCGGAGGCGCGACGAAGCCGGAACAAGGCAGCATTGTTTTTCTGACGTAACACCTCTAGCCCGGAGTATCCATGGCGTATTCCTACACTGAGAAAAAGCGTATCCGCAAGAGCTTCGCCAAACGCGCGGCCGTGCCTGATGCGCCTTTCCTGCTCGCCACCCAGATTGAATCTTTCGCTGAATTCCTCCAGGCGGAAACGCCGCCGGGAAAGCGGGAGAATCGCGGCTTGCAGGCCGCCTTCACGTCGATCTTCCCGATTTCCAGCCATAGCGGAAACGCACGGCTCGAATTCGTGGAATACATGTTGGGCGAACCCGTATTCGACGTGAAAGAGTGCCAGCAGCGCGGGCTGACCTACGCTTCGCCGTTGAGGGCGCGTGTGCGCCTGCTCATCATGGATCGGGAAGCATCCAAAGAAACCGTCAAGGAAGTCAAGGAGCAGGAAGTGTACATGGGCGAAATTCCGCTCATGACCGAAACCGGCTCTTTCGTCATCAACGGAACCGAGCGCGTCATCGTTTCGCAGTTGCACCGTTCGCCGGGCGTGTTCTTCGAGCATGACCGGGGCAAGACCCATTCTTCGGGAAAACTGCTGTTTTCCGCGCGGATCATCCCATATCGCGGCTCCTGGCTCGATCTGGAGTTCGATCCGAAGGATTTTCTCTATTTCCGCGTTGACCGCCGCCGCAAGATGCCGGTCACGATTCTCCTGCGCGCCATTGGCATGACGCCGGAAGAAATTCTCTACACCTTCCACGATTTCGACGAATTCCATCTGGATTCCGGAAACGTGAGTTTTGACCTCGTGCCGGAGCGCATGCGCGGCGAAGTGGCGCGCTTGGACATCGCCGCGCCCGATGGGACGCTGATCGTTGCCAAGGATAAACGCATCACTGCCCGCCATATCCGCGAAATCGAACGGGCGGGCATCACGGGCATGACCGTGTCGGACGACTTCGTCCTGGGCCACGTCATCGCCCGCGACATCCCGGATCCATTGACCGGCGAATTGCTGGCTCGCGCCAACGACGAAGTGACCGAGGAAATTCTGGCTCGCCTTCGCACCTGCGGGGTCGGCAAACTCACGACCCTGTACATCAACGATCTCGACCGTGGCGCGTATATTTCGCAGACCCTGCGCATTGACGAGACCATCGACGAGTGGACGGCGAAGGTTGCCATCTACCGCATGATGCGCCCCGGCGAGCCGCCGACCGAAGAAGCCGTAGAAGGGCTTTTCTTTGGCCTGTTCTATTCCGAGGAGCGTTACGACCTGTCGACGGTCGGGCGGATGAAGTTCAACCGCCGCGCCTATCCGGGCACCACCGACGAAAAAGCGCCGGAATGGCTCAAGCGTTTCTACGCTCAGATCGGGACGCGCGATGAGGAAGGCTCAGGTGTACTTTCGAAGGAAGACATCCTGGCCGTCATCGGTGTGCTGATCGAACTGCGCAACAGCCGGGGCGATGTCGACGACATCGACCACCTCGGCAACCGCCGTGTGCGCTCAGTTGGCGAACTGGCCGAGAACCAGTTCCGCGCCGGACTCATCCGGGTCGAGCGCGCGGTCAAGGAACGCCTCTCGCAAGCCGAATCTGACAACCTGATGCCGCACGACCTCATCAACGCCAAGCCGATTTCGGCGGCGATCAAGGAGTTTTTCGGCTCCAGCCAGTTGTCGCAGTTCATGGATCAGACCAACCCGCTCTCCGAGATCACCCACAAGCGCCGCGTTTCCGCGCTGGGGCCAGGGGGGCTGACCCGCGAGCGCGCCGGTTTTGAAGTGCGCGACGTGCATCCGACCCACTATGGGCGGCTCTGCCCGATCGAAACCCCGGAAGGCCCGAACATCGGCCTCATCAACTCGCTGGCCGTCTACGCGCGCGCCAACCGTCACGGTTTCCTGGAAACGCCGTACCGCAAGGTGGTCGACGGCAAGGTGACTGACGAGATCGAATTCCTTTCCGCAATCGAGGAAGGTCAATTCGCGATTGCCCAGGCCAATGCCTCGCTCGACGAGGAAGGCCGCCTGTGCGACACCTTCGTGACGTGCCGTGAGAAGGGGGAAACCATCCTCGCCGAGCCTTCGCGCATCGACTACATGGACGTGGCTCCCGGACAAGTCGTTTCGGTGGCGGCCTCGCTCATCCCCTTCCTTGAGCACGACGACGCCAACCGCGCGCTGATGGGCGCGAACATGCAGCGTCAGGCCGTACCGTGCCTGCGCCCCGAAAAACCGCTGGTCGGAACCGGCATCGAGCGCACCGTGGCGCTCGATTCGGGCACGGTGGTCAGGGCGCAACGCGGCGGCGTGGTGGACTACGTCGACGCCCAGCGCATCGTGGTGCGCGTCAACGACGACGAAGCCGAAGCGGGCAAGGTCGGCGTCGACATCTACAACCTCATCAAGTACACCCGTTCCAATCAGAACACCAACATCAACCAGCGTCCGGTGGTCAGGGTGGGGGACGCGATTGCCAAGGGCGATGTCATCGCCGACGGCGCGTCTACCGACCTCGGCGAACTGGCGCTCGGCCAGAACATGCTGGTTGCGTTCATGCCGTGGAACGGTTACAACTTCGAGGACTCGATCCTGGTTTCGGAACGTGTGGTGGCCGAAGACCGCTACACCTCGATCCACGTCGAAGAACTCTCGGTCGTTGCGCGCGACACCAAGCTCGGGCCGGAAGAAATCACCCGCGACATCGCTTCCTTGGGTGAGGCGCAACTCTCCCGCCTGGACGAAGCCGGCATCGTATACATCGGCGCGGAAGTCGAAGCGGGCGATGTGCTCGTCGGCAAGGTCACGCCCAAGGGCGAGACGCAACTGACCCCGGAAGAAAAGCTGCTGCGGGCGATTTTCGGCGAAAAAGCCTCCGACGTGAAAGACACTTCCTTGCGTGTGCCTTCCGGCATGACCGGGACCGTGATCGACGTGCAAGTCTTTACCCGCGAGGGCATCGAGCGCGACAAGCGCGCGCAGGCGATCATCGACGAGCAGTTGCGCGGCTTCAAGGCCGACCTGGCCGACCAGAT
>WRJU01000126.1 GCA_009778425.1 Pseudomonadota bacterium | reverse complement strand
CTGCTTGCCTTCTCCGTCAAGAACCAGGCTTCCGACCTGCACCTTTCCGCCGGTTTGCCGCCCATGATCCGCGTCAATGGGGACGTACGCAAAATCAACCTTCCCCCTCTGGAGCACAGGGAAGTGCACGCGCTGGCTTATGACATCATGAATGATCGCCAGCGCAAGCAATACGAGGAAGCCCTGGAGTGCGATTTCGCTTTTTCCATCCCTAATCTCGCGCGCTTCCGGGTCAACGCGTTTAACCAGGAACGTGGCGCGGCGGCGGTGTTCCGGACGATCCCGTCCAAGGTGCTGACGCTGGAGGCGCTTAATTGCCCAAAGATTTTCCGGGACATCGTGGAGCAACCGCGCGGCATCGTCCTCGTTACCGGTCCGACGGGGTCGGGCAAGTCGACGACATTGGCGGCGATGATCGACCATATCAATGAAAACGCCTACGCGCACATCCTCACCGTCGAAGACCCGATTGAATTCGTCCATGTGTCCAAACGTTGCCTGATCAACCAGCGTGAGGTGTTCCGCGACACGCTCTCGTTCAACAACGCTTTGCGCTCGGCTCTGCGTGAAGACCCGGACGTAATCCTGGTGGGTGAGCTGCGCGACCTGGAAACCATCCGTCTGGCACTGACGGCGGCGGAAACCGGGCATCTGGTATTCGGTACGCTACATACTTCCTCGGCTTCCAAGACCATCGACCGTATCGTCGACGTATTTCCAGCGGCGGAAAAGGAAATGGTGCGTTCGATGCTCTCGGAATCCCTGCGCGCGGTGATCTCGCAAGCGCTGATCAAGACCAAGGATGAGTCGGGACGGGTTGCGGCGCACGAGATCATGATCGGAACCCCGGCGATCCGTAACCTGATTCGCGAAAACAAGGTGGCCCAGATGTATTCCGCGATTCAGACCGGGCAAAACCACGGCATGCAGACGCTCGATCAATGCCTCATCGATCTCGTGCGGCGCAACGTCATTTCCGCGCCGGAGGCTCGGTTGCGCGCGCAGAACAAGGACAGTTTCTTAAGCTGAAGAATCAACGGGATTCGGAAGGCGCTTTCTGAAAGACGCAACAAGCAGCAGCGACGCCAAAAAAACAACGGCAGACCACGAGGAAATCATGGAACGGGATCAAGCACTCAAATTCATGCACGACTTGCTGCGCCTGATGCTGCAAAAAAACGGCTCCGACCTTCTGATTACCGCTGGTTTCCCTCCCGCGATCAAGATCGACGGGCGCGTCACGCCGCAATCGAGCCAGCCTTTGTCCCCGGCGCACACGGCGGGGCTGGCCAGGGCGGTCATGAACGACCGTCAGGCCGCCGAATTTGAAGCCACAAAGGAATGCAATTTTGCCATTTCGCCCGCCGGCATCGGGCGTTTCCGTGCCAACGCTTTCGTACAGCAGGGGCGGGTCGGTCTCGTGCTGCGGACGATTTCAAGCAATATCCCTTCCCTGGAAGAACTGCGCCTGCCTCCGATCCTGAAAGACATTGCCTTGTCCCCGCGCGGGCTGGTGATCTTCGTTGGCGGAACCGGAACCGGCAAAACCTCCTCGCTGGCAGCGATGGTCGATTACCGCAATCAAAACTCCTACGGCCACATCATCACCGTTGAAGACCCGGTCGAATATCTCCATGAACATAAAAACTGCGTCATCGAGCAACGCGAAGTCGGCATCGACACCGATTCCTGGGAAGCGGCGCTGAAAAACACCTTGCGTCAGGCTCCGGATGTCATTCTCATGGGAGAAATCCGCAGCCGTGACACGATGGACTACGCCATTGCCTTTGCTGAAACCGGCCATCTGGCCTTGGCGACACTGCACGCGAACAGCACCAATCAGGCCATCGACCGCATCGTCAACTTTTTCCCCGAACAACGCCGCCCACAGTTGTTGATGGACCTCTCGCTCAATGTCCGCGCCATCATTTCGCAACGGCTGCTCCCCATCAAGAACAGCAAGGGCCGGGTTCCCGCAGTCGAAATCATGCTCAGTTCCCCGCTCATCTCCGATCTGATCTTCAAGGGCGATATACCGGAGATACGGGAAGTGATGAAACGCTCGCGCGAAGAAGGCATGCAGACCTTCGATCAGGCGCTGTTCGATCTTTATGAGGCCGAACTGATTACTTACGAAGATGCCTTGCGCAACGCGGATTCGCTCAACGACCTGCGGCTGCAAATCAAGTTGAACAGCAAGCACAGCGCCCCCGGCGCGCTGACCGATAAAATCCGTAACCTCGGCGTGGTGTAGCTTACTGGCGCGGTGTGCGCAGGCTGCCGGCAACCATCCTGTATTCAAACAGGCGGCATTCCAGCGCGCCGTTGAACAGCGGTGTACGGCGGCTGGCCTTGAGGCCGATGGCGCGGGGCAGGTTCATGTCGGAGGAAAGAAAATGGCAGCGCCAGCCCGTCCAGCGTTGCTTGAGCGCGTCGCCGAGACGGGGATAAAAGGCAGCGAGTTCTTCCGCTTCGCCCAGGCGTTCGCCGTAGGGTGGATTCGTCACCATGACCCCGCCGGTCGCGGGCGGCAGGTATTCCAGCAGGTCGGCTTTCGTGAGGCCGACGCAGGTTTCCAGTCCGGCGGCGGCAAGGTTTTCGCGGGCGCGCCGCAGTTGGCTGCCCGCAATGTCCGAACCATGAATGGGCAGGGCGCGCAGGGGTTTGCGCCGCGCTTCGGCGGCTTTGCGGAGGGCGGCCCACGATTGAGCGTCGAAGCTGCGCAAACGCTCGAACGCAAACTGCCGCCCCAGACCGGGTGCGATGTCGAGCGCGATCTGTGCCGCTTCGATCAGGAAAGTCCCGCTGCCGCACATGGGATCGACCAGCGGCTCATCCATGTCCGCCCGCCAGCCGGACAGCCGCAGGATACCGGCGGCAAGGTTTTCCTTGAGCGGCGCTTCCACCGTACCCGGCTTGAAACCGCGTTTATAGAGCGGCTCGCCCGAGGTATCGAGGTAGAGCGACACCGTATCGCGATCCAGAAATGCGTGGATGCGTACCATCGGATGCGCGGTATCGACACTGGGGCGGCTGCCGCGCACAGCGCGAAAGTGGTCGCATACGGCGTCCTTGATCCGCAGGGTGATGAATTCCAGGCTTTTCAGCGGCGAGTGGCGAGCCGTCACGAAAATCCGGATGGTCTCGTTCGGCGTAAACCACTTCGCCCAGGTCAGGCTGTGAGCAAGCTTGTAAATGTCCGCCTCGCCGCGATAGCGACCGTTGCCCACGCGCCACAGCACACGGGTGGCAAGGCGGCTTTCGAGGTTGGCGCGCCAGCATGCAAGCCAATCGCCGCACCATTCGACTCCACCCGGTACGGTGCGTGAATCGCTCGCGCCGAGCGCATTCAACTCTTCCGCGAGCAGCCCTTCCAATCCGCGCGGCACGGGAGAAAAGAAAGCCTCGCTCATGGTCGTGCTCGAAACGGTTTTACGGTAGCGAGTGCCGCCGATACGGGTATTTTGTTGGATACCCTGTAGCACAAAAGACACAAGGTTCCGGATGTGTTATACAACATGACGATTCAGTGATTCCGGTCAGGTCAGGAAAGGTTTCCCAACGCACATCCTAGCAGGACGCGAAGTCTGCGGCGAATCGGATCAAAAGCCTCAGCTACACCGAATACACGCCGGACGAAATCCATATCCCCAAGAGCCGGGGGGACTCAAAAGTTTGAAGAGCATCTACAAACGCTTACATTTTAGTTACATCATGACAAAATACCGTTCGGTTTGAGTGTTATCGTTATCACGCATTTGAAATTCGCGCTTCGTGGAAATTCATGTAGTACAAACTAGGAGCACTATCATGAAATATCGCATCGCTTCATTGGCTGCCCTGCTGGCTGTTGGTCTTTTCTCCAGTGCCTCGGTTCTGGCCGCCCCTCACGATCACGGCAGAGGCAACAGCGATCGTTCGTCGTCCTCGCGTCCTTCCTCGTCACCTGCCCGCCAGGCTCAACGCTCTGCGCCACCGCCTCGTCAGGCTTACCGCCCTGCGCCGCCGCCCCGTTATGCTCATTCTGGGCCACCGCCTCAATACCGCCATATGGCTCCTCTGCCGCGCAGATCATATGGTACTTATAACCGCGATAGGCGTCATTATGGGCGTTCCTGGCGGATGGGGCGGGCATTGCCACGCACAGTCGTCTATCAAGAGGTTGTATCGCCGGACCTTTATTACCTGGCGCCTCCCCCCCGCAATTACCGCTATGTGCGCGTGGGTAGCGACATCCTGTTGATCGCTATCGGAACCGGCTTGATCGTCAACGCTCTGTACGATATCGGCAATTACTAGGCGCCGAGCGTTTAATCCAATGTTCTACACGTGTAGTACGGTAGACCATACAACCAGGAGTATCACCATGAAATATCGCATCGTTTCGTTGGCCTCTCTGCTGGCCATCGGCCTCCTCTCTAATATTCCGGCTATGGCTAACCCTCCCGGCCATCGTCCGCCGCCGCCCCCGCCACCGCATCATGCGCCGCCACCTCCTCCTCCCCAGGCTCACCGCGCCCCGCCGCCGCCTCAATACCGCCATATGGCTCCTCTGCCGCGCAAGTCATATGGCGCTTACAACCGTAACAGGCGTCATTCTGGGCGCTCCTGGCAGATGGGGCGGGCATTGCCACGCACGGTCGTCTATCAAGAGGTTGCATCACCGCAGGCTTATCACTTGGCGCCTCCTCCCCGCAATTACCGCTATGTGCGCGTAGGTAACGACATCCTGATGCTCGCGATTGGAACCGGCTTGATCGTCAATGCTCTGTACGACATCGCCAACTGAGCATTTCATCCGGTGTTTTACACATGGCCGGGCTTCGTTCCGGCCGTTTTTTTATTTTCGCCATCCCGGTAATTGAAGCTCGTTCGGTGAGGCTGCGCGGGTTTTCCGTATGGGGGGTAGGCAAGCCACGATGGGCAAAGGCGCTGGAGCGGGTGAAGGGAATCGAACCCTCGTATGCAGCTTGGGAAGCTGCCGTTCTACCATTGAACTACACCCGCTCTGAATCCTTGGAGGAAGACGCAACCTTTCCCCGGGCAGGGATTGTAGCATCAACCTCCTCGGGTTAACTGCTCAGGCGTCTCGCCCGGAGACGGACAAGAACTGTATCATGGCGGGCGATCCACCTATTCCGAAGTACGAAGCATTATCTGCCGCATGATCCATATCACTGTCAACGGACAGTCCGAAACCCTGCCGACCGGTTCCAGCGTGTTGAGCCTGCTCGAACAGCGCGGGCTGACAGGTATGCGTCTGGCCGTTGAACACAATGGCAAGATCGTGCCGCGCGCGCGCCACGCCGATACCCCGCTCGCCGAAAACGACAGGCTGGAGATCGTCACGGCGGTGGGCGGCGGCTGATTTCCCCTTCGTTTTACTGATCCGAACATGAACGATTTTTTGACAATCGCCGGTAAAAATTACACATCCCGTCTGCTGGTCGGAACCGGCAAATACCGGGATTTTGCCCAGACGCGCGCGGCAATCGACGCTTGCGGCGCACAGATCGTCACCGTGGCCATCCGCCGCACCAACCTCGGCCAGAATCCGAATGAGCCCAACCTGCTCGACTTCCTGCCGCCGGAGCGTTTCACTATCCTGCCCAATACCGCCGGCTGCTTTACTGCCGATGATGCCGT
>WRJU01000125.1 GCA_009778425.1 Pseudomonadota bacterium | reverse complement strand
GCATGCCCGGTTTCTGGACGACGTTCGATCTGCTCACCACGGCGGACGAGCGGACGCTGTCCATGATCGGAAAGATACCCGGCAACCGGTACTTACGCCGTTGGCTGCAATGGCGCGCATGTTTCATGGGCAGCGTTGTCAGCGAATATTGCCCGCTGCCGCGCGTGGAGGCCGCCTCGCTCGTACAGGGCATGTTTCAAGTTTGGGATTGGAAAACCCCCTTGTTGATCGTCAAGGACATTCCCTGCAACGCGCCTTTTCTCCCTGAATGTGCAAACCGCCTGGCTGACCAATTCGCCGATGCCTGCAATGCCAATGGATTTTTCATGGTTGAAGGGCAGGCGCTGGCCTGGGTTCCCATCGACTTTGCCGATGAGGATGCTTATCTGGCGCGGTTCTCTGCCAGCCGCCGCCGCGATATTCGCCGCAAGCTGCGTAGCCGCGAGAATGTGCGCGTCGAAATCGTTGCCACGGGTGACCCGTGTTTCGCGCAACCAGCCTTCGCGGCAGAACTCTATATGCAGTATCTGGAAGTTTATGAGCAAAGCACGGTTCACTTCGATCTGCTGCCTCCGGATTTTTTCAGGGCAGTGCTGAACGACGCCTCCCTCAATGGGCGCGTCTTCCTGTACTACCATGACGATAAACTTATCGGGCATAACTTGTGTTTCATTCATGACGATATGCTCGTCGACAAAACCATCGGTTTTCGTTACCCAATGGCGCGCGAGAATAACCTGTACTTCGTGAGTTGGATGGAGAACCTTGCCTTTGCCCGGCGCGAAGGGCTGCACACCTACATCGCTGGTTGGACAGACCCCGCCATCAAGGCTGCGCTCGGGGCACGTTTTACCCCGACGCGCCACGCTGTGTACGTGCGTAATCCCCTGCTGCGACCGTTCCTTCGGCGCATTGCCGGGCGCTTTGAACCAGACAGGCAGTGGTTTGGCGGTTCGAATGCCCCAACGCCGTCGAACAGATGAACGAGAACCTCCTCCCGCTCGTGCTCGATCTGGACGGATCGCACCGCGCGATGGATTACCCTGGCCTTGTGCGAATCAATCTTGCCGACTGGCAGGAGCGCGTCCGCTTCGGATGCGCGGGGCGTGACTGGCGCGCGTTCTCGTCGCATCTCGAAGCCCTGTTTCCCGATGTTCACGGCCCTGTGCTGATGGGCAGCGGGGATTTTCATCATGTGAGTGCCTTTCTGATCGCGCGGCAGCGTCGGCATATGGGTCTGCACGTTCTCGTCTGCGACAACCACCCGGACAACATGCGCTTTCCCTTCGGCATCCATTGCGGGTCGTGGGTCGCGCACGTCGCGCGCATGCCGCACGTCGCACGCGTCGACGTCGTCGGTATCTGCTCCCCGGACGTAGGCTGCGCTCATGCCTGGGAAAATCACCTGGGGCCGCTGTTTCGCGGACGAGTCCGGTATTGGACGATAGGCGCGAAACTTGGCTGGATGCGCGCCCTGGGACTGCGTGATGCCGCGCGCAATTTCGACGATGCCGCAAGCCTCGTCCATGCGTTGCGGCGCGAACTTTCCGGTACACATGCGCCCTTGTACCTCTCCATCGACAAGGATGTCCTGTGCGAGAGCGTGGCGCGCACCAATTGGGATCAGGGGCGTTTGATGCTGGATGAGCTGCTCTCCATCATCGACGCTGGAGCCAAGCGCGTCATAGGGAGCGACATTACCGGAGAAGTGTCCATTCACCGCTATCGCGCCCGTTGGAAACGCTGGCTCAGCGCGCTGGACGGCCAGCCCAGCATTGACCCTGATGAACTGATACGCTGGCAGCGTCGGCAGATCGAGGTCAACAAGGTGTTGCTGGATGCCCTTCGCGCGGGGGGAGGTTCATCGCAGTGACGCGGTGAATTCGGTCGAAGAGCGTGCTTTCCGGCATGAGTTGGCGGACGAGGCCGGGCGGGAATCGTGCTGGCGTGAGATACTTGATATATTGCTGCCGACAGCATTTTGGTCTCCGCCTCCATGCAACTCGTCCTCATCAGCGGCCTTTCCGGTTCGGGCAAGAGTATCGCGCTCAAGGCGCTGGAAGACGCTGGGTATTACGTTGTCGATAACCTTCCGGCCATGCTGTTGCCGCAACTGGCGAACGTATTGCGCAACGCCGGTTACACGCGCTGCGCGGTGGCGGTCGATGTGCGCTCCGGGGAAAGCATCGCGGCGCTGCCTGAGCAGATGAAACTCCTGCGCGAACTCATTGAGGATTTGCGCTTCATTTTTCTCGATTCGCGCGACGATACGTTGATTGCCCGTTTTTCCGAGACTCGCCGCCGCCATCCGCTGGCTGGGGAGGGTATCTCGCTCGAAGAGGCGATTGCCCGCGAGCGCGATGTGCTCGAAGACGCCTCCGTCCTCGGACACCGTATCGACACCAGCGACATGCGCCCCAACACCCTGCGCGCCATGGTCAGGGATTTCATCGAGGCCAAGGCGGGCGAGGGCCTGATCCTGATGTTCCAGTCCTTTGGCTTCAAGTATGGCGTCCCGCTCGATGCCGACATGGTGTTCGATGTGCGTTGCCTGCCCAATCCTCATTATGATCCGCGTCTGCGCCCGCTCACCGGGTTCGACCCGGAAGTCATCGCCTACTTCGAGACGCAGCCTGAAGTTGCCCGCATGGTGGAAGACATCCGCGCGTTCGTTGCCGCCTGGCTGCCGGGTTTCATCCGCGACAATCGTAGCTACCTGACGGTGGCCATCGGATGCACGGGCGGGCAACATCGCTCGGTCTACATTGCTGAACGTCTGGGCGAAGCGTTTCGCACAGCAGCCCATGTCCTGCTGCGTCATCGCATGGTGGTGCGGCAGGAAAATGATCGCGTAGCTCAAGGCTGATGCCGCATTCGATTTCAATGGGAACATGGCGTTTATGGCGCGAACTGTTGCGGCCCGGCGACTGGGTGGTCGTGCTGGCAGGGTTGGCGGCATGCGCTGCTGCCGGGTTCTGGTTCTGGCGTGGGGGCGCGCCCGATGGCGTGACTGTGCGCGCCTCCGGCAAGGTTTTCGCAAAGGCCGATTTGTCTCGCCCGCGCCGCATCGAAGTGCCGGGACCGCTGGGCATGACCGTGATCGAGATCGAGCCGGGTCGTGCCCGCGTCGCTTCCGACCCCGGCTCACGGCAGTATTGCGTGCGCCAAGGCTGGCTTGCCCGCGCGGGTGCGGTGGCGATCTGCGCGCCCAACGAAGTCAGTCTGACGCTGACCGGGCGGGGAGTGGATTATGACTCGCTCAATTATTGAACTGACGTCGACCGCTGAGGATGACCGGGTGGCGCGCTACGCGGCGGCGGCCATTGCGCTGACTGTGGCCGAGGCGGCGATTCCGCTGCCGCTGCCGGGAGTGAAGCCGGGGCTTGCCAATATCGTTATCCTGGTGGTATTGGCGCGCTGGGGCTGGCGCGAAGCAGCATGGGTGTCGCTGCTGAGGGTATTTGCCGCCAGCCTGCTCCTGGGGCAGTTTCTCGCGCCGGGATTTTTCTTAAGTCTGGCCGGGGCGCTGGCAAGTCTGCTGGCGCTGGCCGGGGCGGCATGTTTGCCGAAGAAATGGTTCGGTCCGGTCAGCACCAGTATTTTTGCCGCCTTTGCCCATATCGGCGCGCAGCTCATCCTGGCTCGCCTGTGGCTGGTTCCACACGACGGTGTGTTTTACCTCGCGCCCTTGTTCGGCGCGGCTGCCGTGCTGTTCGGGCTGGTCAATGGACTGGTCGCGGCGGCCTTGCTGCGTGATCAATCAAGCCAGGAAGCGCCTCGCCCATGATATGGCTGTAGGAGTAATATCCGTCTGCCTGTAAAAACGAACAACGAACGGGCAGATGCTTTTCGGGCATGGCCCGAAGGAATGGTTTTTTATGGCTTCCCATGTGACTTCCGCGATTCCCTGCTCCTTGCTTGAGTTGGAGCGTCAATTCCTCGATCACAGTACCGCAATCGAGCGATGGTTCCGCGAACAATGGCATGAACATGCGCCGCCGTTCTACGGTTCGGTCGATCTGCGCAATGCAGGGTTCAAACTCGCGCCGGTCGATATGAACCTGTTTCCCGGCGGATTCAATAACCTCGCCCCCGTGTTTCTGCCCCTGTGCGTACAGGCCGCGCAAGCGGCGGTGGAACGCCTGTGCGCCAGCGCCTGCCGTCTGCTGCTGATTCCTGAGAACCACACCCGCAACCAATTCTATTTGATGAATGTGGCGCGCTTGGCGGGCATCCTGCGCCTGACCGGGCTGGAAGTGAGGCTGGGCAGTTTGCTGCCGGAGATTACCGCGCCGACTCCCCTGATGCTCCCGGATGGCGGCAGCCTGATGCTGGAACCGCTCGTAAGGCAGGAGAGTCGCCTCGGCCTCGCCGGGTTCGATCCCTGTGCCATTCTGCTCAACAACGACCTCTCCGGCGGTGTACCCGCCATTTTGCAGGGGCTGGACGGGCAATGCCTGATTCCGCCGCTCTACGCGGGCTGGCATGCGCGGCGCAAGTCGCGCCACGCAGCGGCGTATGAGCGGGTCGTTCAGGTATTTTCGGAGAGCATCGGTATCGACCCCTGGCGCATCAGCCCGGCGTTCCGCGTATGCAGGGGCATCAACTTCCAGGAGCGCGCGGGCGAGGAATGTCTGGCCGATCAGGTTAATGCCTTGCTTGCCAACATTCGCTGCAAATACCGCGAGTTGGGCATCGAAGACGAACCCTTCGTTGTAGTCAAGGCCGATGCGGGCACTTACGGCATGGGCGTGATGATGGTGAAGGACGCTTCCGACATCGTGGGTCTCAACCGCCGCCAGCGCAACAAGATGGCGGTGGTCAAGGAAGGGCTGCCCGTGGGGGAGGTCATCGTCCAGGAAGGTGTGCGCACATTCGAGACCGTCGGCAGCGCTGTGGCCGAACCGGTCGTCTACATGATGGATCACTACGTCGTCGGCGGTTTTTACCGTGTGCACACGGCGCGCGGCAGCGATGAAAATCTTAATGCGCCGGGCATGGAATTCCGGCCGCTGGCCTTCGATACCCCAGGCAGCATTCCCGATTGCGATCAGGAGCCGGACGCCATGCCCAACAGGCTCTACGCTTATGGCGTAGTTGCGCGTTTGGCTCTGCTTGCGGCCTCGGTCGAAATCGAAGAAATGTCGCTCGAATCCGGTAACGCGGATGAAACGGGCATCCGTGACGATATGCCAGAAAACGTGGCCCTACCCTGACCGATACCCATCATGACGGCGCTCGATCTTGCTTTCATCGTCGATCCCTTGCCCGGACTCAAGGCGTATAAGGATTCCAGCGTGGCGATGATGCGCGCCGCCGCTGCGCGTGGGCATCAATCCTGGGCGATCCGGCGCGAGGACATCGCCTGGTGCGAGGGCGTCGTTTCGGCGTGCGCCGTGCCGCTCGCCCTGAGTGCCGACGATGGCGGCTGGTATACGGAAGGCGAGCCGGAAACCCGTGCGCTTTCCGGATTTGACGCGGTGCTGATGCGTCAGGACCCGCCGTTTGATTTTGAATATCTTGCCGCAACCTGGTTGCTTGAACGCGCCGCCATAGGCGG
>WRJU01000124.1 GCA_009778425.1 Pseudomonadota bacterium | reverse complement strand
TGAAAGAAACCGATGCGCGCGGCGAGTTCTTCCTTGATGGCGTCGACGGCTTTCAGGACGGTAGCGCGCGGGGTGACGTAGTGACTGGAGGGGTAGATGGTGAAACGCCCCAGGCGATGACGTATCTGCCCGGTGAGTGGGTCGAACAGGGTGAGATGTTCGACTTCGTCGTCGAACATTTCGATACGAACCGCACATTCTGCGTTTTCCGCCGGGAAAACGTCGATGACATCGCCGCGCACACGGAAAGTCCCGCGATGAAAATCGGTGTCGTTGCGGGTGTATTGCATCGCCACGAGCCGGGCGATCATGTCGCGGCGGTCGATGTGCTGGCCTTCGCGCAAGTGCAGGATCATGGCGTGGTAGTCGACCGGGTCGCCGATACCGTAAATGCAGGAGACGGAAGCGACGATGACGACATCCCGGCGCTCCATCAGGCTTTTGGTGGCAGACAGGCGCATCTGTTCGATGTGCTCGTTGATGGCGGAATCTTTTTCGATGAACAGATCGCGCGAAGGGACGTAGGCTTCGGGCTGGTAGTAGTCGTAATAACTCACAAAGTATTCGACGGCGTTTTCGGGCAGAAACTCGCGAAATTCGGCGTAAAGCTGCGCGGCCAGCGTCTTGTTGGGCGCGAGCACCAGCGCGGGCCGCCCCATGCGGGCGATGACGTTTGCCATCGTGTAGGTCTTGCCGGAGCCGGTCACGCCGAGCAGCGTCTGGAACAGCAGCCCGTTCTCGATGCCCGCGCAGAGTTGCCGGATAGCTTCGGGCTGGTCGCCCGCAGGCAGAAACGCCCGATGCAGACGGAACGCGCTGTCGGGAAAGGTAATGATGTCGATGTCGGCGGGCGAAGGCGACGGGGGCATTGCGGAGTTCATGGGTAGGACAGGCAAAACAGGAATACACACCAAGCCGTCATGCCAGGTGCTAGAATCTTATGGTTTTTGGTTCTTCGCCATGAAGAAGCCGTAACCGGCGGGACAAACTGGCATTATTCCCGATCCCGGCGCATCCCCCAACACTTATCACTAAACACTGGAGAAGACATGTCCGCCTCGCTTTTTGCCGCCGTCGAAATGGCCCCCCGTGATCCCATCCTTGGCCTGACCGAAGCCTTCAATGCCGATACGCGCACTGAAAAGGTCAATCTCGGCGTCGGCGTGTATTACGACGGCAACGGCAAGCTGCCGCTGCTGGCTGCCGTGAAGGCTGCCGAGGAAGCCCGCATGAAGGCGCTGCCCGCGCGCGGCTATCAGCCCATCGACGGGAACGCCGCCTACAACCAGGCTGTGCGCGACCTGCTTTTCGGCAAGGGTTCCGCGCGGGCGGGCGATGGTTCCGTCTTCACCGTCCAGGCGCTCGGCGGCACGGGCGCGCTGAAGGTCGGCGCGGATTACCTGAAAAAACTCCTGCCGCAAACCACGCTCTATATCAGCGACCCTTCCTGGGAAAACCATCGCGCGCTGTTCGAGGCAGCCGGGTTCCCGGTGGAAACCTATCCTTACTACGACCCGGCCACGCGCGGCGTCGATTTCGCGGCCATGAAGCAGAAATTGAACGCCCTGCCCCCACAATCCATCGTGCTGCTGCATGCTTGCTGCCATAACCCGACCGGAGCCGACCTCATCGGCAGCCAGTGGCAGGAAGTCGCTGCAATCTGCAAGGATAAGAACCTCGTGCCTTTCCTCGACATGGCCTACCAAGGCTTTGCCGACGGCATCGAGGAAGACACCGCCGCCGTGCGCGCCTTCACGGAAGCCGGGGCGCAATTCTTCGTTTCTTCCTCGTTTTCCAAGAACTTTTCCCTGTACGGCGAACGGGTGGGGGCGCTGTCCATCATCACCGCCAGCAAGGAAGAAGCTGGGCGGGTTGGTTCTCAGGTCAAGCGCATCATCCGCACCAACTATTCCAACCCGCCCACACACGGCGGCGCGGTCGTGGCCGCCGTCCTCGGCAGTCCGGAATTGAGGGCGCTCTGGGAAGAAGAACTTGCGGGGATGAGGAACCGCATCCGCGACATGCGTTCAGGCCTCGCAGACGCACTTAAGGCGGAAGGCGTGGCGAAGGACTTCTCCTTCATCGCCAGGCAGCGCGGCATGTTCTCCTTCACAGGATTGACGAAGGAACAGGTTGAACAGCTTCAGACCGGGTTCGGCATCTACGCCGTTTCTTCCGGGCGCATCAATGTGGCAGCCCTGAACGGCAAGAACCTGCCCGTGGTGGCGAAGGCGATTGCGGCGGTACTGTGAGGCTGTAGGCGCTTGACTTGTGCCCCTTTCCTGTTTGCGGGAAAGGGGCACACGCTACGCTACATGAATATAATCAATCCTTAGACTCAGGCATCACCGCTTCCAGTTTCGCTATCGACAGCATCAGCCATTTGACGCCCGCGTCGCCGAAGTTGACGCGCACTGTGGCGTCGCCCTCGGCGTCAATGATCACGCCGTAACCGAATGTGGGATGGCGCACATTCTGGCCGATACGAAAACCGCCGGGGAGTTCGCGCGACTGGAACGTGTCTGTCGGCGAAATGGAAGTTGACGCGCGGGAATGGGTTTTTTCACCTCGCCATCCATCGCCGCCGTATCCACTGCCGCTAAAACGCGATTTCTGGGCAAGCGGCTTGAGCAGTCCCGATGGTATTTCATCAAGAAACCTCGACCGCAGGTGGTAATGCGTCTGCCCGCGCAGCAAGCGGCTCTGGGCATGAGACAAGTACAGGCGTTCGCGGGCGCGTGTCACCGCTACGTACATCAGCCGCCGTTCTTCTTCCAGCCCGACGACGGACTCGGAAAGGCTGTTGATGTGCGGAAAAACTTCCTCTTCCAGCCCGCACAGGAAAACGATGTCGAATTCCAGCCCCTTGGCCGCGTGCACGGTCATCAGTTGTACCGCTTCTTCCTGCGCGCCCGCCTGATGGTCTCCGGCTTCGAGCGAGGCGTGGCTGAGAAAATCCGCCAGTAGCGCGTGTGCTTGCGCCAAGGTTTCAGGAGCCGCGCGGGTCTCGATGTGGAAACTTTCCGCAGCGCGAACAAGTTCGTCGAGGTTTTCCAGCCTGTCCTGGCCTTCCCTCTCTGCCTGGTAGTGCGCGCGCAGGCCGCTACGCTCAACGACATGCTCCACCTGTTCAGGCAGCGGCAGGGCTTGCGTCTCGCGGCGCATTGTTTCGATCAAAGTCACAAAACGGGCGAGCGAGGCGGCGCTTTTTCCGGACAGGTGGGGAACCGTGGCGTACAGGCTGCCGTTCCGCTGTCGGGCTGCATCCTGAAGCATTTCCTGTGTGCGCGCGCCAATGCCGCGCGTGGGGAAATTCACCACGCGCATGAAGGCGGTATCGTCTCCGGGATTGGCGAGCAAGCGCAGGTAGGCGAGTGCGTGTTTGATTTCCTGGCGCTCGAAAAATCGCAGCCCTCCGTACACGCGATACGGCACACCGGCTGAAAAAAGCTGGTGTTCGAGTACGCGCGATTGGGCATTGGCGCGATACAGCACGGCGATGTCGCTCCGCGTCGCGCCGTCGCGCAGTAGCGCCTGAATTTCTTCGACAATCCAGCGCGCTTCATCCGTGTCGCTGAATGCCTCGAAGACCCGGATCGGCTCGCCTTCGCCCCGCTCCGTCCAGAGGTTCTTGCCCAGGCGGTTTGCGTTGTTGCGGATGATGGCGTTGGCCGCATCCAGGATGTTGCCGTGCGAGCGGTAGTTCTGTTCCAGACGGATGATGTCCCGCACCTGGAATTCCCGCTCGAAATCGCGCATGTTGCCAATTTCCGCGCCCCGGAAGCGGTAGATGCTCTGATCGTCATCGCCGACGCAAAAAAGCGCCGCGCCGCCCTCTTGCCCATCGGCAGCCAGCAGTTTCAGCCAGCGGTATTGCAAAACGTTGGTATCCTGGAATTCGTCGACCAGGATGTAGCGGAAACGCTGCTGGTAGTGCCGCCGGATCGGCTCGTTGCGCTGGAGCAGTTCAAAGCTGCGCAGCAGCAGTTCGGCAAAATCCACGACCGATTCGCGCTGGCACTGAGCTTCGTATTCCTGATATAGCTCGGCGCGCTGGCGGGTGTATTCGTCCGGAACTTCAACCGCATGCGGGCGCAAACCCGCTTCCTTGTGAGCATTGATGAAATATTGCAGGTTGCGCGGCGGAAATTTTTCGTCGTCGACATTGAGCGTTTTCAGCAAGCGCTTGATCGCCGAGAGTTGGTCGGCTGCATCGAGTATCTGGAACAGGCGATCCAGCCCGGCATCTTTGTAGTGCGCCCGCAACAAGCGGTTGCAAAGCCCGTGGAAGGTGCCGATCCACATTCCGCGCGGGCTCATCGGCAGCATGGCTTCGAGCCGTGACAGCATTTCGCGCGCCGCCTTGTTGGTAAACGTCACGGCAAGGATGCCCGCCGGGCTCGCCATCGACTGCCTGAGCAGCCAGGCGATGCGAGTGGTGAGTACGCGCGTCTTGCCGGAACCCGCCCCGGCAAGCACCAGGGCATGCCGCGCAGGCAAGGTGACGGCTTCTGTTTGTTGTGGGTTCAGGCTGGCAAGCAATGGATCGGACATGATGATTCCTCGGAGGCCCGTTATTCTAACCGCCAAGCGTCCAGAGCAAATCTGTGTGTATTTTTTGTATCCAATCCGTATTTTGCACGATTTAGTCTTGTAAGTACCTTGAACCTGTACTAGAATCCGGATTGTGCAGAGCAACAAATCAACTTAACAACGTCTTTTGTGATTTTTATTAACACATTGAAAATTTAAGAAAATTTCTATGAAAATCTGTGTTTTTGCAGAACAGCATGCGATAAACTGAAACTATTGAGATCGTCTGACTCTGAGAGGCTTGACGATCATGTTGGTTCCCTCCCTCTCCTTCACAGGAGACTTTATACACCCGGCCCTGCCGGGTGTTTTTTTATCGGCATGGCGCAGCGCGATATACTTTCAGACTTTCGCATTGATAGCCCACCACCCGCCATACCCGACCCATGCAGGACAAATACCAACCCGCCGCCATCGAGGCCGCCGCCCAGGATCACTGGGCATCCACCTTGGCCTTCCGTGCCACTGAAGACAGCAGCCGCCCGAAATACTACTGTCTGTCGATGTTCCCCTACCCCTCGGGCAAGCTGCATATGGGGCACGTCCGCAATTACACCATCGGCGATGTGCTCGCGCGTTATCACCGGATGCGCGGCTGCAACGTGCTCCAACCGATGGGGTGGGACGCTTTCGGCATGCCCGCTGAAAATGCCGCGATCCAGAACAACGTCCCCCCGGCGAAATGGACTTACGACAACATCGACTACATGAGGGATCAGTTGAAGCGGCTGGGCTTCGCCATCGACTGGTCGCGCGAGATCGCCACCTGCGCGCCTGATTACTACCGCTGGGAACAATGGTTGTTTACCCGGCTTTTCGAGAAAGGGCTGATCTACAAAAAACTCGGCACAGTGAACTGGGACCCGGTCGATGAAACCGTGCTTGCCAACGAGCAGGTCAT
>WRJU01000123.1 GCA_009778425.1 Pseudomonadota bacterium | reverse complement strand
GTGCGCGACCACCTCATCCAGCTCGCGCCGATGTTTACCAAGCAGAAATTCATGCTTGGGGATGAATTCTCCATGCTCGATGTGGCCATCGCCCCATTGCTGTGGCGGCTCGGGCTGTACGGCATCGAGTTGCCCAAGACGGCCTCGCCGTTGATGAAGTACGCGGAGCGCATTTTCAGCCGCCAAGGGTTCATCGACGCCCTGACGCCTTCCGAAAAGGTCATGCGGCGCTGACGTTCAGGGGGAAAACCGTTATGGTATCCACCAAGCCCTATCTGATTCGCGCCATTTACGAATGGTGCGTCGATCAGGGGTTTACCCCCTACCTCGCGGCGCGGGTTGACCAACACACGCGCGTACCTTCCGGCTATGCCCGTGAAGGCCAGATCGTGCTCAACGTCGGCCCCGAGGCAACTCATCAGCTCAAGATCGACAATGAACAGGTGGCATTCCAGGCGCGCTTCAATGGCGTGGCGCACCAGATCATTGTGCCGATCGGCCATGTCATGGCAATCTATGCGCGCGAGAACGGGCAGGGCATGGCGTTCGATATGTCCGGCATGTTGGAACTTGCCGGGAAAGAACTTGGCGCTGCCGAAGCGGAATTGGGCCCGCCGGATGAATCTCCGCCGCCGCCCGCTTCCCCGCGTGGCTCGCACCTGAAAGTCATCAAATAACGGAAAAAGGCGCGAAAACAGCAATGGAATGGAGCGAACGTTACGCCTTGGGCATCGCCCGCATGGACGAGACGCACCGGGAATTCATCGAGTTCTGCAATGAACTTACCGCCGCCGAGCCGGAAAGCGCGGGCTTCCTTGAACGGCTCGACGCCTTCATCGAGCACACCTCCGCGCATTTCGACCAGGAAAACCGCTGGATGGAGGCGGTGAACTTCCCCGTCTGCCACCGCGAAGAACACGACCGCGTCCTGGCCGTAGCGCGCGAAGTGCGCCAGCACGTTGAAAAAGGCGACCTCTTCCTGGGGCGTCGCCTGCTCGAAGAGCTTCCGCCGTGGTTCGACAACCACCTCGACACGATGGACACGGCGCTGGCTTTTCGCCTGAAAGAGATGGGCTTCGATACCGAAGGCGCTTAAAAAGCGCCCTAAACGCCCGTAAACCTGAACGGGAACTCAACCGGCGGTTTTTCCCCGCTCATCAACGCCGCGAGTGCCGACGCTGAACCGCAGGCAAGCGTCCAGCCCAAGGGGCCGTGGCCGGTATTGAGCCAAAGATTCTCGTGATGCTGGCCTCGCCCGATGATGGGTAGGCCGCCGGGTGTGGCGGGTCGCAGGCCGGCCCAAGGCACGACGCGCTCGCGGTTGAGGGTTCCGGGCAGGCGCGTTTCAGCCCACTCCAGCATGGCGGCAATGCGGGCAGGATCGATTTCGAGATCGACACCGCCCAACTCGGCCATACCTGCGATGCGTAGGCGCTCGCCGAGGCGCGAACATACGATGCGGCGCGATTCGTCGGTCAGGCTTACCTGGGGCGCGCGCGCGGTATCGCGCACTGGCGCAGTGATCGAATAACCCTTGAGCGGGTAAATAGGCAAATGCTCGCCGAGCGGGCGCAGCAACTGTTGGCCGTGGCTGCCCAGGCAAATGACGACCGCGTCGGCGGACAGCGTCTCCCGCCCTCCGGCGTGGCAAACATCAATGCCGGTGATACGCAGCGCGTCGGCAGCGCGCAGGCGCTCGATATGTGTGCCGTAATGGAAGCGCACCCCGTCGGCGGCGAGAACCTTGGCCAGCGCTTGACTGAAACGCATCGCGTCGCCGGATTCATCGTTGGGCGCGTACAGGCCGCCCGCCAACTGAGGGACGCTTGCAGCAAGCGCCGGTTCGATCTCGGCGCACTGCGCAGCGGTGCATGGCCGCAGTTCGATGCCGAAAGCGGCCAGTTCCCCGATACGGCTTTTGGCGCGCGCGAACGGGACGGCATCGAAGAACAGATGCAGGATGCCCCGCCCCCGTGCGTCGTAAGAATAGGTGATACCGGCGTCGTCCCTCAGCCGACGCAATTCGGCAAGGCTATGGACGGCCAGCGCGGCAATGGCGGCGGTGTTGCGGCGGGAACGCCACGGCAGGCATTCGCGCAGGAAGCTGGCCATCCATTGCCATTGCTTCGTGTCCAGCCTTGGATGTAGTTTGAGCGGCGCGCCCGCGCGGCCTATCCAGCGCAAGGCAACGAGCGGCGCGGAAGGATTGGCCCAGGGTTCCGGATGGCTTACTGAAATCTGGCCGCCGTTGGCGAAACTGGTTTCCTGCGCGGCGTCTTCCTGGCGCTCGATTACGCTGACGTGAAAACCCGCCCGGCGCAGGAACCAGGCTGTCGTGACGCCGGTGATACCGGCACCGAGCACCATTACATTCATGGACATTGAAGATTCACGGTTTGCGGGGAGCACAAAACTTGAAGCATGCTGAAAACGACACGCCCAAGAGCGGGTATCATACTCCGCCTGTACCGATCATGCCGACGTTCTTGCCCGTCCGCATTGTCTTCGTGACCGCTCCGCAGCCTCCTAAAGATGCGCTGCCGTACCGAAAACGGGATAATCTATTGTCCATATCTCAATTCTCTTTGTTTCGATTCCGGGGGATGCCATGTCGCCACGTATCAGCCTGACCCAGTTCCTCATTGACGAACAGCGCGCGGACCGCATACCAACGGATTTGAGGCTGCTGATTGAGACCGTCGCACGGGCGACGGTGACCATTGCCGCCACGGTGTCGAAAGGCGCGCTGGCCGATGCGCTTGGCGAGGCGGGAACCGAAAATGTACAGGGCGAAGCGCAGAAAAAACTCGATGTCATCGCCAATGAAATCCTGCTCGGTGCCAATGTGTGTGACGGCAATCTGGCGGCGATGGCTTCGGAAGAACTCGAAACCATCTACCGGATTCCCCACGGCTACCCCAGGGGGGATTACCTGCTGCTGTTCGACCCGCTCGATGGCTCCTCGAATATCGACGTCAACGTGACCATCGGAACCATTTTCTCGGTATTGCGCAGCCCACGGGCAAAAGACGAGGAACTGACCGAAGAGGATTTTCTCCAGCCGGGGCGCGGCCAAGTTGCCGCCGGTTATGTGACCTACGGCCCTTCCACCCAACTGGTGCTGACCGTGGGCAATGGGGTACATGGCTTCACGCTCGACCGCGAGATGGGCAGTTTCATCCAAACGCACCCATTCATGACCGTTCCCGCCGAGACGAGCGAATACGCGATCAACGCTTCCAATGCCCGTTACTGGGAAGCGCCCGTGCAGCGTTACATCGCCGAATTGCAGCAAGGCAAGGATGGCTCGCGCGGCAGCGATTTCAACATGCGCTGGATTGCCTCGATGGTGGCCGACGTCCACCGTGTACTGACCCGTGGCGGCATCTTCATGTACCCGCTCGATGAGAAATGCCGTGCAAAGGGCGGCAAGCTGCGGCTGATGTACGAAGCCAACCCGATGGCGATGTTGGTCGAACAGGCGGGCGGCGCCGCAACGACCGGGCGCGAGCGCATCCTCGACATCGTTCCGGAGCGCTTGCATCAGCGCGTGCCGGTCATTCTCGGCTCAAGCGCCGAAGTCGAGCGGGTAACGTCCTACCATCTCAAATCCCCATCCTGATAGCCTCCCGGCTCATCAAAGCAGCAACATATACTCGCGCTCCGCCTGCTTTTCCTTCGCGCGGGTCAGCGCCTCCCGCGCTTCGTTGCAGCGGACGCGCACGGGCAGGACGAGGTGGCGGCGGCGATCCCGCGATTTGAGTTCCATGAAGAGAATCGACGCCGCGTCCGCGTCGTGGGCGGCGGCGTCAATGATGACGCCTCTGCGCGTCACCCATAGCCGCGTCGGGTCAAGGCTCAATGCCTGTTCAGGCTGCGTCAGGAAGTCGGCCAATTCGGCAATGATGGCCTCTGGTCGCAGGGATTGGAATTGCTGCCGCAGGCGCTCATCCAGCGCGGCAATGCGCCGCTCCGGGAAAGCCGTGCCTGTCGGTTGGCTGCGCTGGCGGACGTGTTCCATTTCGCGTTCGGCTCGGAGCGAGTCGTAAGCCTCCCGCGCGCGGGCGAGGTGCTCGGCAAAAGTGAGCAGCAGGCTATCGAAAGCCGCCTCCAGGAAAGCGTCACGAGCCGAAGCGGGATTGTCGGCGGGCAGGATGATCGTTTGATTGGAGAATTGAAGCAGAGTTTGCGGAACGTCGGTCGTGACGATCTCGCCCTGCAAGGCCACGCCAAGCACTTTTTTGTCCACCCGTCGCGCCGCCATCAAGGCGATGAAACAATCTTCCCGCCAGGACCGGGGTTCGGCGAGATAGGTTCGTACCGGCTCACTGGCGGCCAGCATGCCGCCGATGTCGTCGGCAGAGGCAAACAGGGCATGTACCAGCGGGTCGGCGGCAAAGCTCTGCCGGTCAATGGCGACCGCAGGAGGCAGGGAATCCACCAGGCGGGCACAGAATTCGCGCGCATTCGCGACCGGCGCGGCCAGCCGTGCTCTGAAACCTGGAGCCACAGCGAGCGTCTTATCGACCAGCGCCGCGACGCGCTGCAAGCCCGCCTGACAGTCTGGGTCAGACGGCGAAGCAGGCAGGAAGCGGGAGAAAAACTGGGGAAGCGGACTCATCAAAACACCTGGAATCTCTCGGAACCATGCCCGGTTTTTTCAGGAAAAGGGCATGGCTTTTTAACGCTATGAGCCGTTTTTCAAAGCCCGATCAGAATTTTTCAACATTCTTTTCAATATGCGAGCTTGAAAACTCCCCACCTCGCCCCTATTATTAGCACTCGTTGCACACGAGTGCTAACGCCCGATTAACGTCGGGGTTCACCCATTTATCTGGCGGGCGCGATGCCCGCCTCGTTGATTTTCAAGACTGAGGAGCCAAACCAATGAAAATTCGTCCCCTGCACGATCGTGTGATCGTCAAACGTTTGGAGGCCGAGCGCAAGACCGCCAGCGGCATCGTCATTCCGGACTCTGCGGGAGAAAAACCCGACCAGGGCGAAATTCTGGCTGTAGGCAACGGCAAGATTCTCGAAGACGGCAAAGTCCGCCCGATGGCCGTCAAGGCTGGCGACCGTGTTTTGTTCGGCAAATACGCCGGGCAAACCGTCAAGGTCGATGGCGAGGAACTGCTCGTCATGCGCGAAGAAGACATCATGGGCGTGGTCGAAGCCTAAGCGGCTCGTCCCGCTGGCCTTTCCACTTTCCAGCTTTCATCCAACCGTATTTTCCTGGAGTCCATTAAATGTCCTCTAAAGAAGTTAAATTTGGCGATTCCGCCCGCGAGCGCATGGTCGCCGGCGTCAACATCCTCGCCAACGCCGTCAAAGTCACCCTCGGCCCCAAGGGCCGCAACGTCGTGCTGGAGCGTTCCTTCGGCGCGCCCACCGTCACCAAGGACGGCGTCTCCGT
>WRJU01000122.1 GCA_009778425.1 Pseudomonadota bacterium | reverse complement strand
TGACTGCATTGACTGCATTGACTGCATTGACTGCATTGACTGCATTGACTGCATTGACTGCATTGACTGCATTGACTGCGTTTTAATGAGGTGAAACTATGGCAATGTTGACAGTACGCAATCTGCCTGACGACGTACACCGTGCCTTAAGGGTGCGTGCCGCTCAACACGGGCGCAGCACCGAGGCCGAAGTTCGCGACATCTTGGAGAAGGCAGCGAAGCCAGAAGGTCGCTTGAAACTCGGTTCGCTTTTGGCCTCCATCGCCCGTGAAGCCGGCGGGCTGACCGATGCCGAAGCCGAGTACTTCAACCAACTTCGCGATAAAGCTCCAGCCGAACCGATGAGGCTTGAATGATCCTCATCGACACCAATGTAATTTCTGAACTGTGGAAGGCCGAGCCTGACCCTGGCGTGTTGGCCTGGATTGACGCACAGGCGGTCGAAACGCTCTTCCTGTCGACCATCACCGTGGCCGAGCTTCGTTTCGGCCTGGCGACCATGCCAGAAGGCAAGCGGCGTTCGATCTATCAAGATCGTTTGGAGCGGGAGGTCTTGCCCGCCTTCTCTGGCCGGGTGTTGTCTTTCGGTCTGGACACCTCGCAAGCCTACGCAGCACTGATGGCGCATGCGAAAGCAGAAGGCAAGGCGATCAGCAAAGCGGACGGTTATATCGCAGCCACAGCTTCCGCTCGCGCCTTATCGGTTGCAACGCGCGACGTTGCTCCATTCCAGGCAGTCGGCCTCACTGTCATCAATCCGTGGGAAGCGTAATGGGAACATGACGGAAGTCTCCCGAACCCGGTCGATGCGTTGGTCTTTCACTTTTTCCAGGAGCGGAGGCAAAGGTCCGTGGCCGGGAATGGTAAGTTCAGGGGCAATTTCAGCCAGCGGCAGGAGGACGAAAGCGCGTTGGTGCAGACGGGGATGAGGCAGGGTAAGCGTTGGGGATTGCGTCACCGTCTCTCCGTAGAGGAGCAGGTCGAGGTCAACGGGGCGCGGCGCGAGCGCGGCGGTGGTACGGAGGCGGCCAAAGGCAGATTCGATGCCGAGAAGGGCATCGAGCAGCGCCTGGGCGGAAAGGCCGGTATCCAGAGCAATGACGGCGTTGATGTAGTCGGGGTGCGGGCTGCTGACCCCCAGTGGCGCACTGCGGTAGTACGAGGAACAGGCGGCAAGCCACGTTTCCGGCAAGGCCGCGAGGGCTTCCAGGACACGGGGCAGGGTGGCGAAAGGGTCGCCGAGGTTGGCTCCGAAACCGATGAAGGCGCGCGCGGGCATCGTTTTCAAGCGCTTGGTTCGGGTGGGGGGGCTTCGGCAGGTTTGCGGCGGCTTCGCCGCCGTTTGCGCGCGGGAGCCTTGCCGCTACCCGTGGCGGCGCATAGCAATTCTTCGCGCTCGCTCTGGCTGGCATGGGCGAAGCGGTCCCACCAGGCAGGGAGTTCTTCCGGGATGCCGCCCGCTTGCGCGCGCAGGAGGAGGAAATCCCAAGCGGCACGGAACCTTGGATGTTCGATCAGCCGGTAGGGCATCCGTCCCGCGCGTTTGTCGAAACGCGCTTGCAGCCCCCAGAGTTCCTTGATGTCCCCGGCAATGCGGCGGGTAATCGCGAGCCTTTCCGCCTGGACGGCGAGAACCTCATCCATTGCGTCGAAAAGCGCCGGATAGGGCGGCTCACCGGCGGCTTGCCGCTCTTTCCATGTCCGCGACACTTCAGGCCAGAGCAGGGCGGCGAAAAGAAAACTGGGTGAAACGGGTTTGTCCGCGCGTACCCGCGCGTCGGTGTTTTCCAGCGCCAGCCAGAGAAATCGCTCGGCGACGGGTTGGTCGAGGACGATGTCGAGCAATGGCAAGAGGCCGTGGTGCAAGCCTTCTTCGCGCAATTGGCCGATGCAGCGCACAGCGTTGCCCGACATGAGCAGTTTCAGGGTTTCGTCGAAGAGCCGCGCCGACGGTACGTTTTCGAGCAGGTCGGCCATGCTGCGGATCGGCGCGCGCGCGGCAGGGTCGATGACAAGGCCGAGCTTGGCTGCCAGCCGCACCGCGCGCAGCATGCGCACGGGGTCTTCGCGGTAGCGGGCGCGCGGCTCGCCGATGACCCGCAGCGTTTTTTGTTGCAGGTCGGCTACGCCGTGATGGTAGTCGACGATGGTTTCGGTGAGCGGGTCGTAATAGAGGGCGTTGACGGTGAAATCCCGCCGGATGGCGTCCTCGGCCTGGGAGCCGTAGATATTGTCGGCGAGCACCCGCCCATGCCTGTCCGTTTCGGCGGCCTGATCGGCCCGGAAGGTGGAAACCTCGATGGTTTCCTGCCCGTTCATGATGTGGACAATCTTGAACCGGCGGCCAATGATGCGCGAGCGGCGAAAAAGCGCCCGAACTTCCTCGGGCGTGGCGCTGGTAGCGACATCGTGATCCTTCGGCGTGTGCCCGATCAGCAAGTCCCGAACCGCGCCGCCAACGATATAAGCCTGATGGCCGCGATCCTGGAGCGTAGCGCAGACCTTGACCGCGCCGGGACTGACTTGTTCGCGGCGGATACCATGTTGGCTGACAGGGATGCGGGCTGGTTCGGCAGAAGCGGAAAAAGGCAGCGCACGATGGTTGAAAACTTTGCGCAGCAACTTGCGAATCATTTGAATGACATTTTTTGAAAATAAATCGGGCGCGTAATGTTACCTGATACGCGCCTGCCCCACAGTGAAACATTTTGGGTCGCTTTGGCTTTCGAGTTGGGGTAGCACAAAGCGATCCTCAAAATTTATCCAGCGAGTTCAAAATGATGCTCCCCTGCATTCGGGCAGGTCACTCCACCGGCTCGTGCAATACTGTCTGCGTACCCTCTCACGGCAGAAGAAACTCCGGCAATTCGACAGATCATCGCGCATCTGCCAGAGCCAGGGCGGAGTGGCCGGTCGGGCAGGCGTGTCGGCCATCTCGGGATACGTGTCCATTTCATCGGATTCAGGTTCGAGCATCTCGGCAGGTTCTTGCACCTCAACAGGCTCAGGCTCAGGTGTGGGTACTGCGACTTGCTTTTGCGCCGGTGTGGGCATCGGTATGAGCGTCGGAGCGGATTTTGGAGCGGATGTTAGAGAGGGCATTGGTGCTGCGGGTTCGACAGGCGTGGGAAGCTGGTAGGGAAGTTCGCTATCGTTGGCTTTTGCCGAATTATGTTGATTATGTCGGCCTTGCTGCTGGTTCATTGGTAGCGATGGGATGTTCATCAATTCTGTTTCCGAACCCGGTTCCGATATTGATACTTGTTCCGCTGCGGGTTCCGGACTCGATGCCAGTGTATTTTCCGCCGGAGGGGCGGATGTAGGAGACCCGCTATCGGGAAGGGGTTCGGAAGACAGCGTTTGCGGCAACGCGCCTGTGTCTTTCGTTTCCCCGGAATTCCACCATAAAAGTCCGCCCAGGAACACGATCAGGGCAAGGGCGGCAATACTGAGTATGGTGGCGGGGGGGATGCTTTCCCGAATGGAGTGCACTGACGCCAAGGAAGATCGGGAATAGGATGCCTCCACGATGCGTTCGTCTCTATCCAAGGAAACCGGCGGAATCGTGTCGTCTACTGGAGAGAGTGTAGGCTCGTTTCGGGTCGTGTCTGAGGCAATATCCAGGAAGACCGGCGCAATCGCGTCGTTTTCAGGAGAAAGTACAGGCTCCTCCCTGCCGATGCCTGCGGTAATGGGAGCGGTTGAGGATGGGGAAAGGGGCGGAATGGACGGCTCGATCAGCGTGGCCGTGCCTGCATGTACCGGTTGTATTAGAGATTTCGTACTACTGTGAGAATTTCTGTTTTTCCGTTTTTTTTTCATTTTTGGCTTATGGCGCTAAAAAATTTTGTTTCGCCAGATGTCAAACACAGACGGATTATGCGCAATATAAGGCAGGAGATGTGGGTTTCCAGTGTGTGCTTTCTACATTGCCCCACGCAGTGTCAGAATTTCCCAACCATATTCATGCGCGGTTGCGCGCAGGATTTCGTCCGGATCGACCGCGACCGGGTGCGTGACCTGTTGCAGGAGCGGCAAGTCGTTGTGGGAATCGCTGTAAAACCAACTTTGGTCAAAGCTGCCAAGGTTCAGCCCCATTGATTCCAGCCAGGACTCGACCCGCGCGACCTTGCCGGCCTTGAACGCGGGGATACCCCTCGATTTGCCGGTAAAAACACCATTTTCCTGTGCCGGGATGGTGGCGATGAGATGTGCGATGCCAAATTCGCATGCAATCGGCCAGGTGATGAAGCTGTTGGTGGCCGTCACCAGCGCGGTAAGCGCGCTGCTTTGCAGGTGTTCGTCGACGAGCGCCCGCGCGGCGGGGGGGATCATCGGGCGGATATGGCGGATCATGAATTCATCGCGCCAGGCGTCGAGTTGCGCACGCGGGTGCTGGGCGAGCGGGGCAAGCTGAAAATCGAGGAACTCATGAATGTCCAGAGTGCCCGCCTTGTATTGTTCGTAAAAAACGAGGTTGCGCGTCTCTTGCGCGCTCGCGTCGAGCACGCCTTTTTCAATCAGGAATTGTGTCCAGGCAACGTCGGAGTCGCCTGCGATCAGCGTGTTGTCAAGGTCGAAGAGGACGAGGTTCATAACGGTTTTGCAAATGGAAAAAGGATACGTTCCGGAGATGTTTCATGTGTCAGATGCGCAGTCCTTGCTGCATGAGTTCGCGCAGCAGCGGCAATGTGACCGGGCGTTTGTGTTCGAGCGAGGCTGCATCGAGCGCGTCGAGCGCCGCCGCCATGCTTGGCGGGTCGCGGCGGGCGTGGGTCAACAGAAAACTGGTGACTTCACTGCTCAGTTGCAGCCCGCGCCGCGCCGCGAGCGAATGCAGAATGGCACCTCGCGTAGCGTCATCGAGCGGGCGGACTTCAAAGACCAGGCTTTGCCCGATGCGGGTACGCAGGTCTTCGCGCAGTCCGGGCGCAAGCCCTTTGGGCGCGGCGGGGCCGGAGAGCAGCAGCGATTGGGCATTGGTGCGCGCGCGGTTGAAGGCGTTGAAGAGCGCGATCTGAGCCTCGGCAGAAAGTTGGTCGATGTCGTCGATGGCCAACAGGGTGTTTTCGTCTTCCGGCAGGCGGTTGGCGAGATCGGGAGCCTTCAGGAAAGATGCCGGACGGCCTTCATCGAGGGCGCGGGCGACTGTGGCCCGGAGCAAGTGGCTGCGTCCGCTGCCGGAGCCTCCCCACAGGTAGATGTGTGAGACGGGCATCCGTCCGGGCCGGGCGGCGGCGAGCCGTGCGAGGCTTTCCAGCAATTCAGCGTTGCCGCCGGGGACGAAATTGTCCAGTGTCGGCGGGCGATCTGGCCGCAGATCGAAAAAGAGCTGCTTCACGTTGCGTTCCCGGTTTCGCTGTCG